>JAISJX010000227.1 GCA_031261145.1 Tannerella sp. | reverse complement strand
CCACATACATAGTATCTTTCGCCATGTACCCCGCTTTCTAAAAACAACTGTTTTATTCATAAATAATTAATTAATGTATGTAATTTAATGAAATATAATACTTCCCCTAACAAAAAATTGCACTTCATCAACAATAATTTGTTGATTATCCTTAATTCATAGCGATTTATATGTTTCATGTAATCCATGTATTTTTTACAATAAATCTTGACAAAGATAGATCATTTCCTTGGAATAAAAAAATATTTCCTGATTTTTGTGTTTTTTTCACATAAATGGCCGCGGCAAAGCCATTCTTGCCATCATGCCGCAAGCAAAAAACGATTGAGACAGGATTACTTCACGCCTTATAATAACGGGGGCACGGTGCAAAGGTACACGGTACACGATAAGGGGTGTTCAAATCGTGTACCGTGTACCGTGCACCTTGTACCCGGTCTTATCCGTCATTTTTCGCTGCTAAACGACAAGCTCACCGGCCCCAACAAACCTGATGGTAACAACGGGGATTCCTTTGTGAATTTCACCACATTGGTTTTCGTGAAGCGTTTATCTTCGGGAAGGAACTGATCGCCGATAAGTCGGTTGGGCCAAAGATTCACCACTTTGATTTCCAACGTATTTTCGCCTGCGTGCAAGTAATCGGTAATGTCTCCGCTAAAAGGCTCTTTCCACCAGACTTCGGCAAGTTGACCATTGATACTCACTTCGCAAAGATTGTGCAACTCACCCAGATGAAGCATTATCCGGTATTGCAGGTCTGTTTCGTTTATTGTCAATGTATTCTTATAAACGGCTGTCCCTGAATAGTATTTAATACCCTTGTCCGGATGTTCCGACCACGAAACCAACTGTTTAAATTCCGTTTCTGCCGGGCCGCCCCATTTGGGATCGAAAGCGACTTTCCACACGCCGCCGACAGTTCTCTCATCCGGTAAAGTTATGTTTGTTTTCAACGTCTTGCCTTCCCGCACAAGCGTATATTCCCCCGATTGATTAAAAATCACCTTTCCGGCGGAGGAATATGTTATTGGTGAGCGGTCGAATACGACAGCAGGTTCCGGGAATAGTTCAATACCGTCTTTGACAAGACTTGTGATTTGATTTTTCGTTGACGGCGAACGAAACACCACAAACACCGAACCATACGGGTCTAAGTATAAGGGTAGCGAAGTTTGGTTTTCCTGATGCCGGAAGATACTCACAGGTACTATTTTCCCTGTTTCGGGATACCACAATTCAGGCTGCAAATCGTCTGTGCGGAAACTGCAATTCAGCCATTCGGCATGTTTTTTACGGTTCGCCACATAATAAACCTGCACAACGCCTTCGCTGCGGTGGATATAATCAATCAACGTGCTGTCCGCAGGACGGTTGCTCCGGTATTCAAAATCGGGGAGAATCCCTTTCTCCTGCAATACGGTGCGGATATCTTTACCCCATACGACTTTCCCTTTTCCGTAATTGTTTTCGGTAATGCCACGCTCTTCAATACCTTTCCACAGGCGTGCGGCTATCTTGTTGACCTTTTCTTTCGCTTTCTTGCCGTCGCGCAACCCGACAGTGGTTTCCGGTTTTGGCCCGATAACGGTTGCGCCGTCTTTCACCAACTGCTCTATCTTTTCAAGGACTTCCGTTTTTATCGTTTTACGGTCAGGTAACACCAAAACACTGTAGTTCATTCCGTCGGGCAGGTAAATCTTTCCGTCACGGGCGGTCATACGGTTGAGGATGACATCAGTATTCACTACGTCGTAATCGTAACCGTTTCCCAAACGGGGGTCGATATGTTTGAGCGGCGCCTGATTGGGTACATTGTCGCCGTAATAGAATGCAACATCAGCCGTAAACAAACCTTGCGAGAGCAGGAACGAATTACGCGCCACCCAGTCGAGAAAGGTTTTTTCCTGTTTCCACCACGTGATGTTCGGATTGAAATGCGTACCGGCAAAATATTCGTTTCCCGGAATACCGGCTTCTCTGGGCGAATGGGTAAACGTAGAAATATTAAAACGGGTCAGCCCTTCGCAAAAGACCCTGTCAAAGGTCGGTTTCAGCAACCACGGGTCGCGTTCCCAATGTGGGCCGATTGTAGTAGGGCCTTCGGCCTGCATGAACCGTTTGCCGTAGATATGGGCGGCAGAAGCTCCCTGTTTGATATATAACCGACGGTGAGGCTCCACCCTGTGTGTATTGGTGATAGCCCAAAATTCACCCATCGGTACATCATTCGCTCCCATGTTCTTCAAGGCATCAATGGGCGCCGGGTGAGGGCCTCCCGATTCAGGATGTATGCCCATCCCGTGTTGATGCGCCAAATCCCTGAGCCGCTGATAGTGATTCTTCCAGATAAGGTCTCCGATAGTGCGGCGAAAATCATACAGAAAACGGTCGGAAACATCATGGTTTTCGATGATTTTACCGGCTATAACGGGCAGGTATTTTCGTATTTCGTAGCCATTAGTTCCGGCAAAGGCTTGTTCCATGCCAGGCGTCCAGTTGGCAGCGCCAAGTTCCCAACTGTCATCCAGGAGATAAAGCAAACTTTTTGTTCCCAACTGCTGCAAATCCTGTAAAACCGGATATACTACGTGTTCAAACTGTAAATCCAATGCTTTATCATTCATATAATCAATAGCCAGTCCGCCTGCCCCCGGACTGTGGGTAGATACTTGGACACCCGTACCCGTATGTCCAAAACGCATGATGGCGTAACGACCGGCAGGCGCATTCCATTTGATATTCCCGTCTGCGTCCACTTTGTCGCTTATGTCTATTATATCTTCCAACCGGGCATGACAACCCGATAAGCCTTCAGGCAGAGGCTGAACAAAAACATCCCAGTCATAGCCTAACCCATTTGAAGTGTATGGTATGTTAATGGTATGAACGGCCTTAATATCAAACCATGGCAGAGGTTTGACCGATTCGGCTTCCCCGGATAATTTGAGGGCCAGAACGGCTATTGGTTGGAAATATGCCTTTTCCATATCTTTACAGGTCAACAGGCGTTCGGGTAAAGGGAGGGGCTGCTCAATTGTGCGTCCACCTTCTACAAGGATTTCGCTCCAGACTAATTTTTGTGATGCATATTCGGGTGTCACCCAAGGCCCGCCGTCGTTCCATCCACTGGTGATGTTCAGGCTTAACTCAATACCAAGACTATCGGCCACCCGGCACGAATAAGCGAATAATTCGCGCCATTCGTCCGACATAAATCCCGGCCCGGACTGGGTCCGCAAGACCGAACTGTGATATGAAATCTCACCACCGGTATAATATCCTGACGACCCGGCGTCAAAGACTGAAGCCCCGGCAATACCCGCTTCCTTCATAGCTGAGAGGTCGTCCAGAACACCCTGCCTGGTCATGTATCCTTCGAGCCACCACCACCATGCCCGTGCATGCGCATACGCCGGAGGATTCATGAAATCGCGTTCCCAATTGTCGCTTGGAGTGTATGGAACGGTAAAATTATCGGCCTGTTGTGACGTAACGGACGTACATGCACCGATACATAACAATACCATTGCCCAGATAAGGATTTTTGAATCAGTCATACTATTTATGATTTTATTTGATGTTTTTTTAAGATAAGAATTTTATGTCAGGGGTTCAAAAAAACACCCTGCAATAATTATCGCAGGGTGTTTTTACAATCTCATGCTATCTGTTTTTCCATCCTTCGTTTTGTTCTATTACCACATCCTTATTGGTGTCGATAATGGTTTGTGGGATAGGCCACAGATTATAATTGAACGTCAGCGTAGCCTGTGTCTCAGGCCAGAAGGCGTATTTCCGGATACGGTCAACAGCGATAGTACCTCCCATACGGAGAAGGGTGTTCCACCGCCATTCTTCGTAAACCAATTCGCGCGCCCTCTCGTCGAGAATCATGTCAAACTTATCATCCATATCTGCTGCGGTGACCAAGTAAGAACATTGCGAACGAGTTCTCAGCAGATTGACATCGGCGGCGGCGCCTGCCTTATCTCCACTGCGTTGCTTGGCTTCCGCCCTGAGCAGTATCGTTTCGGGAAGGCGGATCAGGTATTCGTCGCGGAACAGGTTGCTCCTGTTTTCACCTTCGTCTAAGCCGGTATATTTATCGGTGGCTATTTTGCACGATACAGGGTGTACTTCGCTGCTCCTGTTGAAATTGGTCAAAGCATCATTAATCGGATCATTATACAGCAGTTCCCAAGGCACTACTTTCAGGTAATGCGCATTGGGCGTTTTACCATCCTGATCAAATTCCTTGTTTCCTTTAAACCTTCTGCGGAAAACAGCTTCCGAATTACGCATATCATCAGCGAATTTGTCGGCATAAATCTCATCGCGGGTGTACATGGTTATGTTGATGGAACTAATACCCCTGCCGCCAACATCTTCCAGTTCACCCCCAAACCATCTAGCGGATACGTCGCGGAAGACCGGGCCATAAGAACGTGAATAAGGCAACCTTGAGTTTCCATCCTCTTTCTTGTATGCAGCATAATCAATTTGGGCGGCCCAGATACACTCGGTGTTGCCGTCCTGATAGTTTACGTTACCCTCTTGAAATAAATCCCAGTAATAATTTGTTTCGGTCTGAATGGTGTCAACCACCGGATTGGCGAAAAGACCTTCTTTGTGAATATCAAAATGAAAAGTCTCCTCGTTTTTCCGGGTACCAAAACGTGTATTAATCAAGGAATAGATACCTCCGTCGATCACCTGGTTAGCATAATTGATGGAAGAGGAAAAAGCGGTTTGAGCCTCACCTGTTTTCCCGTCAGCAGCCAATTGTGTTCCCATGGCCAGATATAATTCGGAAAGGTAGTGCTGTACGGCTCCCTTTATCACACGTCCGCCGGCAGCGGTGGTCGGAGGAAAATCATTCAAAACAGCTTCCATTTCGCTGATGGCATACTGATAGATGTCCGTGCGGGTTTCGCGCGTATAATTATAACGGGGCGTGGTAGCGATTTCAGTCACCTTGGGTACGCCTCCAAACAGCTCCGCCAGATTCATATACGCATAAGCACGGAAAAACTTTGCCTGAGCAATCACGTATGCTTTATCAGAGGCGGAAGCCCAGCTTATCTGGGGTAATTCGGCGGCATAAAGCGCCAAATTGGAACGGCCAATCACGTAGTACCAAGTGGTAAACATTTCATAAAAGAAACTGTGATTGGGATTGATGACGCTATAATCGCTGAAGGTTTCCCCTTTTCTC
>JAISJX010000222.1 GCA_031261145.1 Tannerella sp. | reverse complement strand
CCTGGCATGTGGATATGGATTCATTACTAATAGCAGTCGGTGACACGGTAGAAAGAGAAGTTATGTATGTGTATGCAACGGAGCCGATCTATTGCTATCAACATACTGCGGCCGGGCGTGATTATAGTACTACTTCTCCTACAAGTCCCGGACGACATGAAATAAGCGCGGCGCTTATTCCTTCAATGTTTTCAATCAGCCAGAACGTGATTGCGTTTGTTGCAGCAGACACTTCTTCTTTCGCATATCCTTCTGAACGGGGAGGGGATAATACGATTTTCCTGGTTTTTCAGGAAGGTTGTGAAAGTGCATTTACCATCAGGATTGATGACACCAGCTATGGTTATGACCCCGATGACCCTGACGCTTCTCTCGTGCCCTTGCCCAATGACTCGCTTTTCAGGATAACTACGGTTGATCCGAAGGACATTCCGTTCCCTTTGTCCGGTGCAGGCGTTGTCACAGGAGAAGCCGCAAAGTGGAAATATGCCATTGTCACTTTGCCGAAAGCGGCTGCTAAAAACTTGGTTACAATTTCAAACGATCAATCCGATTTTTCGCTGGGGTATTTTAATAATGGCCGTGCGACGGCTGCTTATGGCTATTTGTCCGGTTATGGCCCTTGGGAATTTGATCCGGATACGATCTGGCGTTGTCCGGGAACAACGAATACAATATTAACGGGCGGTTATTGTTTATCGTATGACTGGACGCTGCCGGATGGTTCTCATCAAAATACCTCCTCCATTACTGCGACTAAGCCGGGGATGTATATTTTGGATATGAACAGGGACAGAACACATGCCATCGGCACCTGCTGGGTGTTGGACCTGACGTTTGATCCGAAGATTACATATTCTGATTGGATAGAAACCTACGACTCACAAATATTCGATGTGAAGGTACAAGGCACCGCCGGCAGTCATCTCGTAGAACTGGAATGGACATTTGAAGGGGGAAAGCCGTCTTCTTCTACCTTGCAGAATCCGACCGTGCAGTGGAATACATCCGGAACTAAGCAGGTTACATTGCATCTTGTTGCAGAAGCCTTTGATGGGATATATGGGGTACGATGCGACACGACGGTGGTCTTTGAAATTTATGTACACCAGACACCGTTTGAGACCGCTTTAATCAAGCGTCTGATAGAGTTACCGGCGTTTGAAGGCGTCAGGAGTTCCCCGCCTCCGGGAAGGCATTATGTGAACAGTCGCCAAGATTATACAATCGAATTTGTACCTGTGAGCCGCAATTATAGCTTGGAGAACATCGCTGTTACAAGCGGCTCTGTCTATCAGGATGTATTGGGTGGAATGTTGCTGGTAAGGAATGCAGACGGTACGGTGAGTGTAACCTTCCGTTATGTGCTTGAACCTTTGCTTGTCAATCTGACAGGCGTATTGTATGTGGATATTCCGGATGCTAATGCCGATATTGATAAGAATGCAATATGGTCGAATGAAAACAGGATGTACGTAAGAACAGCACAAGCAGGCGTGTTGAAAGTATATACATTGATTGGACAGTTGTATAAACAGCAGGAAGTGGTTGCAGGTGAGACATCCATTCCGTTGCCGAAAGGGATGTATTTTGTAACATTAAATGATGAAGTAAGACAGAAAATAGTGATTAAGTAAGGTTTATACACAAGTTCGGTTATAATAGCCATTATCCCGGCAGGGATAAAATACGAATACCCTCCAGTGAAACGTAGCGACTGGAGGGTATTTGTATAACCGTCGGTAGTGCCTGAAAAAGTCAAAATGCCGGAAATATCGGCAAATCCATGCCTAAACGGAGACCGGGCGTATGCGATGATGGAACTGTTTGTGTAAAATAGGAGCCACCGGTTATTCTTAGGATATATTAATGATCTTTATATTTTCGTGGACTATTTGTGAAATAGCTTGTAATACATTGATATTCTGCAATAAGTTGGAACATGCCATTTTCATATAGCGGTTTGCAAACTGTTTTTCCGGGCGAAAAACGAATTTTCTTACTATTTTTTTGAACAATGCCCTTGTTGGTGTGAAAAAAGTTTGTACCTTTGCAACCCGAAATAGAAAAAAGGAAATATTATAATAGAGTTTAAATAGTAGAAAGATGCCTACAATTCAACAATTAGTAAGAAAAGGAAGAGAAGCGTTGGTGGTTAAGGGGAAATCCCCGGCATTAGACTCTTGTCCGCAAAGACGAGGAGTTTGCGTGCGTGTTTATACTACCACACCGAAAAAACCTAATTCTGCGATGCGTAAGGTGGCCCGTGTTCGTCTGACGAACCACAAAGAGGTCAACTCATACATTCCGGGAGAAGGTCACAATTTGCAAGAGCACTCAATCGTGATGGTACGTGGCGGTCGTGTAAAAGACCTGCCGGGCGTACGTTATCATATTGTACGTGGCACTTTGGATACGGCAGGCGTAGCCGGTCGTACACAACGACGTTCGAAGTACGGCGCTAAACGCCCGAAAGCAGGCGCTGCCGCTGCTGCCGCTAATGCAAAGAAAAAGAAGTGATTAAAAGGAGAATTAATAATTAAAAAAGAAATAATAATTGGTTTAAGTTATTTGGATTAAGATTCAGGTTGAGTAAATGGTTCAGAGGAGCCGTTGAAGTCATAAAATATCAACAACCAAAAACATGAACAAAAAATTCTGAAAACAAATGAGAAAATCAAAGCCAAAAAAACGACAGATCCTGCCGGATCCTGTTTACGGTGATGTTCGGGTTACGAAATTTGTAAATCATTTAATGTATGACGGCAAGAAAAATACGTCGTATGAAATTTTCTATTCCGCTTTGGAGAAAGTAAAAACCAAATTGCCGAATGAAGAAAAATCAGCGTTGGAAATCTGGAAAGCCGCGCTTGACAATATAACCCCACAGGTTGAAGTTAAGTCCCGCCGTGTAGGAGGGGCCACTTTTCAAGTTCCTACGGAAATCCGTCCGGATCGGAAGGAATCCATCTCTATGAAAAATTTAATTTTGTACGCACGCAAACGCGGCGGTAAAACAATGTCTGATAAGTTAAGCGCTGAAATTACGGATGCGTTTAATAATCAAGGCGGTGCGTTTAAACGTAAGGAAGACATGCACCGTATGGCCGAAGCCAACAGGGCTTTTGCCTATTTCCGTTTTTAATCTAAAAAGAGTAGAATGAGTAAAGCTGACGAATTACTGAAATACACTAGAAACATCGGTATTATGGCGCATATCGATGCAGGGAAGACTACTACGTCCGAACGTATTCTTTTCTACACCGGTTTGACGCATAAAATCGGCGAAGTGCATGACGGCGCCGCAACCATGGACTGGATGGAGCAGGAGCAGGAGCGTGGCATCACGATCACATCCGCTGCCACCACCACGTTCTGGAACTATAAAAATGATAAATTTAAAATCAATCTGATTGACACCCCGGGGCACGTCGATTTCACCGTTGAGGTAGAACGTTCGTTACGTATTCTGGATGGAGCCGTAGCTGCATTCTGCGCCGTGGGTGGAGTTGAGCCGCAGTCGGAGACTGTATGGCGTCAAGCGGATAAATATAATGTACCGCGTATCGGGTACGTTAATAAGATGGACCGTTCGGGAGCCAATTTTTATGAAGTAGTCCGCCAGGTAAAAGACGTATTAGGTTCCAATCCCTGCCCGATTCAGATTCCTATCGGGGCTGAAGAAAAATTCAAGGGCGTGGTGGATTTGGTGACGATGAAAGCGATTTATTGGCACGACGAAACCATGGGCGCCGAATATGAGATAAGCGAAATTCCCGCCGATTTGAAAGACGAAGCCGAAGAATGGCGCGATAAAATGTTGGAAGTTGTCGCCGAGTGTGACGACGTCGTCATGCAAAAATATTTCGACGACCCGTCCACCATTACCGAAGACGAAATCCAGGCCGCTATCCGTAAAGGAACGCTGTCGATGCAAATCAATCCGATGATCTGCGGATCGTCGTTCAAGAATAAAGGCGTACAGACCCTTTTGGATGCTGTTTGCGCCTATCTTCCCAGTCCGAGCGACACGGAATCCATCGTAGGTCACGACCCGGAAGATCCTGACAGGGAAATTGTTCGCAAACCGGTTTCGGAAGAACCGCTGACCGCGCTTGCGTTTAAGATTGCAACCGACCCGTATGTAGGCCGTTTGTGCTTCTTCCGCGTATATGCCGGCGTGCTGAATGCCGGTTCTTATATTCTGAACACCCGTTCGGGCAAGAAAGAACGCATTTCGCGCTTGTTCCAGATGCACTCGAACAAGCAGAACCCGATGGAACAAATCGGTTGCGGCGACATTGGTGCAGGCGTCGGATTCAAGGATATCCGTACCGGTGATACATTGAGTGATGAAAATCATCCGATTACACTGGAATCAATCGAATTTCCGGATCCGGTGATTGGTATCGCCGTAGAGCCGAAGACGCAGAAAGACCTGGATCGCCTGGGCATCGGTTTGTCCAAACTGGCGGAAGAAGACCCGACATTCCGTGTCGAATCGAACGAAGATACGGGTCAGACCGTGATTCGCGGGATGGGCGAGTTGCACCTCGAAATCATCGTTGACCGTCTGCGTCGCGAATTTAAAGTGGAATGTAATCAGGGACGTCCCTTGGTATCGTATAAAGAAGCGATTACAAAACCGGTTGAACTGCGTGAAGTGTACAAGAAACAATCCGGAGGCCGCGGTAAGTTTGCGGACATTATCGTTCGCATCGAACCGAAGGACGCTGATTTTGAAGGCGGTCACCTGCAGTTTGTCGATCAGGTGAAAGGCGGAAATATACCGAAAGAATTTATCCCGTCCGTACAGAAAGGATTTGAGAAAGCGATGAATAACGGTATATTAGCCGGTTATCCGTTGGATTCGATGAAAGTAACCCTGTTAGACGGTTCGTTCCACTCGGTGGATTCCGACCAGTTGTCATTTGAAATCTGTGCTATCCAAGCGTATAAGAGCGCAGCGGAGAAGGCCGGCCCGGTATTGATGGAGCCAATCATGAAAATTGAAGTGGTGACGCCGGAAGAAAATATGGGCGATGTGATAGGAGATTTGAACAAACGCCGCGGGCAGGTGGAAGGCATGGAATCAAGCCGTACCGGTGCGCGTGTCGTAAAAGCGAAAGTGCCGCTGGCCGAGACATTCGGTTACGTAACCGCTTTGCGTACAATCACTTCAGGTCGCGCCACCTC
>JAISJX010000153.1 GCA_031261145.1 Tannerella sp. | reverse complement strand
CGATACGTCTCTACGGGAAAAACGGCGAAAACGATACGAATGATGGTAAAACAAAAAATAAATAATATGTCGGACGAAAAATTTCAAAATAAATATAGAATAAAATCGGCACGGGCAACGTGGCACGATTACAATGGTGGCGCATATTTCATTACCGTTTGCACAAAAAACCGCGAACATTTTTTCGGGGAAATTGTACAATCCATGATGCAATTAACCCCAATTGGGCAATTTTTGCACGACAATTTACAAAACGTAACCGCACATTATCCATACGCCGAAATTCCGTTATTTGTTGTTATGCCCAATCATTGGCACGCGATTGTTTTTATTGATGGTGAACACCGTAGAGACGTAACATGTTACGTCTCTACAACGGACGAATCGGCAAAAAACAAAAAAATGGTTGAAATTGCCAAACGACAATCATTATTGTCTTGGACAATTCGTGGCATAAAAACCGCCGTAACAAAATATGCCAACGAAAACGTAGGGACGTATCACGATACGTCTTTACAAAAATTTGCATGGCAAACAAGGTTTCACGACCGCATTATTCGCGACAAAAAAATGATGAACACGGTTGCCGATTATATTGAGAACAATGTTGCAAGGTGGGATAATGATTGTTTCAACACGCCAATGTAGAGACGTATCGCGATACGTCTCTACTTGGGCTATTCCATCTTTTCCTGAGCGCAAACCCTGACAACGCTCCTTTACAAATGACTTATTTTTAATCGCTACTAAATAGTAGTCGCAAAAAAGCAAAATCTGGATGTCATCAAAAAAAAGTGATATTTTATCGGGACTTTTTCCATTTTGATGTGTCTTATAGATAAATTTGGACAACAAGTAATGGAAATGAATATACATATTGGCCTGCATATCGTTGAATATCTGCTTAATGGTGGGAAAGACAGCATAGATGATCCTGTGCTGGCGGAATGGTTGGCTGCCAATGAGTCAAACAAAATTGATTTGATGAAGTATAAAAAAATCTGGGAAGAATCCCGGTATTTTACCGGAATGGAACTGTTCGACAGAGAGTCTGCCTGGAAAAAAATAGATGCCATCAATCAACGGAAAGAGCGATTCCGGAAACGGCTGACGCACTTTTCTTATGCCGTGTCCGGCGCCGCAGCCGCTGTGTTGCTTCTCTTTACATTTTCTTATATGGGTTTGAAGGACGATACAACTGTTGATGTGAGCATGACGGCCAACTATGGCAGCCGTTCGGAAATGGTTTTGCCCGACGGTTCTAAGGTGAAACTCAATGCCGGTTCCAGCATCCGTTATGCTTTCGACCGGAAAAAAAATACGCGCGAACTTCAATTTCAGGGCGAAGGTTTCTTTGACGTCGCCAAAAGCGAAAGCCCGTTTGTGGTAAACATGGCAAACGGGGTACAGGTTAAAGTGTTGGGCACAACCTTCAATTTATGCGCCTACGAGGAAGACCAGACGGTTCAGGCCGCTTTGTTGGAAGGAAACATTGAACTGTCTCACGCCTCCGAAAAACTGAATCTGAAACCCGGAGAAATGGCTGTCTATGACAAGGAAACCAATGAATTGAAAAAAGAAAACGGCGTCCCGGCGCACGCTTACGGATGGGTAAACAACAAAATCTATATGGAACATACATCGTTGGCGGAAGTCTGCAAAAAACTGGAGCGGTGTTACAATGTAGAAATCACCCTTTCCGGCGGCATCGGGGAAACCCTTCATTACGACGGCGTTTTGCAGGAAGAAAGCATCACCGACGTACTGACCGCCCTGTCCAGATTAAGCAAAATAAAGTACAAGATGAACGGAAAACATATTAACATAACTTCTAAATGAATTTGCCTATGGAAAAATGAAAAAGACAACTGAAAAAAAGCGAGAAATGCTGCCACATTTCCCGCAGAGATTTTTGATAATTAATTTAGTAGTGTTTTTGACACTACTTGTGAAGTAACAATCAAATTACAAATATAATGAATTTATTAAATAACAACAGGGAATCGGAGATAAATATGCGTCCGGTTCTAAAACGAATTTTATTTATCATGAAATTGACAACCTTTGCGTTGATTATTTTTGCTATGAATATATCGGCTACTGCTTATTCGCAGCGGACAAAACTATCGTTGGATATCCGGAATCAGTCGATAAAGGAAGTGCTGTACCAGATTGAAAGCCGGTCTGAGTTCCGGTTTATCTATGAGAACGAGACAATCAGTTTAGATAAAAAGGTCTCTGTACAAGTGAAAAATCAAACGGTAGAAAGAATATTGGACCGTTTGCTCGGAAAAGAAAACGTCAGGTATGAAATTACGGAAAGCAACCTGATATTGATTTATCCCGTGGAAACAAATCACGTAAGTGAACGTATTAACATGGCTGACGTCGGCCAGCAAAAGAAAACCGTTACAGGTATTATTCTCGATGAAAAGGGAGAACCTGTTATCGGGGCGAATGTAGTGGAGGAAGGCACCCAAAACGGAGTCATTACGGATGTGGATGGGAATTTTTCGTTAACAGTTTCAAATAATGCGGTATTGAAAATTTCTTATATCGGATATCTCAATCAGAGTATAACGGTTGGAGATCAGAATACGGTCCGCATTACGTTAAAAGAAGACCTGAAAATACTGGAAGAAGTGGTGGTCGTCGGATACGGGACACAGAAGAAGGGTAATCTGACAGGATCCATCGCCACGTTAAGGGCTGAAGATATGACGGTAGCGCCGGTAGCCAGCACAACGAATACACTGGCCGGACGGTTGCCCGGACTTATTTCGTTGCAGTCAAGCGGACAGCCTGGATCGGATGCCGCCTCCCTGAGTATTCGTGGATTTGGCGGCGCGTTAGTTATTGTGGACGGCATCGAGACAAGTTTCAATACCATTGATCCGAACCAGATCGAAAATATCTCCATATTGAAAGACGGTTCAGCCTCAATTTACGGTTCACGCGCCGGTAACGGTGTGATTTTAGTCACCACCAAACGCGGAAAGGAGCAAAAACCGACCATTACGTTAAATACATCCTACACTTTGCAGGGTGTGACCAACATGCCCAAAACGGTCAATGCCGGACAATATGCCGAAATGGCGCGTGAAGAATGGCTTCAATCAGGCCGACCGGAAGCGACAGCGCCTTATACCGAAGAACAAATACGGAAATATTATGAAGGTACTGATCCGCAATATCCCAGTACCAACTGGTATAATGAGCTGGTCAGGGATTGGGCGCCGCAGCAGCAGCATAATCTCTCTGTCAGGGGTGGAAGCGATAAAATCCAATATTACGGCTTTTTGGGATATATGGATCAACAGACCATGTTTAAAAAGAATGGGGGAGATTACAACCGGTATAACCTGCAGTCCAATATTGACGCCAAGATTACTGAAGGTCTGACATTCCAGTTGGATCTGTCCGCCATATTTAACAGCAGCATATTTACCTCCCGTGGTATAGGGGCGGGCGATAATACCGTTTGGCAGGATTTGTGGAATACATTGCCGACTTATCCTGCAACATTGCCTGATCCCACAAAAATATCCTGGGCGGATGGAATGGGAACCGGAGGCGCCCATGTCTCATCGAATTATGACCTGTATGGAACGAACCGGAATAATTCTCAAAACCTGAAAGGGACAGGGGTGTTGACTTACAAATTCAAGGCGATAGAAGGATTGTCGGCCAAACTTTTCGTCAATTACATGCGTAATTACAGTAAAAATACAATCTTCTCCAAACCCGTTAAATTCTACCGCTACGATGTGTTAAGTGACACCTATATTATGGCAGGATCGTTAGGCAGTCAGGCGCAGATGCGTGTCAACCAAAACCAGAGCAGCATGTTGACAACTCAGTTGTCTTTGAGCTATGATCGTGTTTTTGCTATCGACCATCATCTGTCGCTTTTAGCCTTGTATGAAAGCATTGATAACGGCAGTGAATGGTTCAGTGCCGGACGCGACGGGTATATGTCCACCGCCATAGAGCAATTGTTCGCAGGAAACAGTGAAACGGCTACCAATGGCGGGGCTGCCAACGAGATGGGACGTTCGAGTTTCGTGGGCAGGCTCAATTATTCATACAAAAACAAATATTTGTTAGAGACCACCCTTCGTGCCGATGCTTCCGCCAAGTTTGCACCGGAAAAACGGTGGGGTTATTTTCCAAGTGTTTCATTAGGATGGAGACTTTCCGAAGAAGGATTTATGGATAACATATCCTTGCTTGACGACCTGAAAATCAGGGCCAGTTATGGCAGTTCGGGAAACGATGGCGTCGGTAATTTCCAATACCTGTCCGGTTATGCAATCCGCGGAAATTATTTGTTGGGAGGTACCACGCAGCAGGGCCTCCAATCCACCGGGATGGCAAACCCTGACCTGACATGGGAAAAGATTAAAATATACAATGCAGCCATAGACTGGTCGTTGTTGAACAGAACGATCTACGGAGCGGCGGATGTATTTTACCGTACGCGCTCCGGTATGCCGGCCAATCGCCTGACGACGCTTCCGAATACCTTTGGCGCATCATTACCCCCTGAAAATTTGAACAGTTTGAATGACCGGGGATTTGAACTCGCCTTGGGAACCGTTCAAACGCCGGGAGATTTCACGCTCAATGTCAGCGGTAATATTTCCTGGTCGCGGGCGAAGTGGGACCATTACGAAGAATCGGAAAGAACCGATCCCGACGAAGACCGTTTATATACAGCATCAGGGAAATGGACAGACAGGCGTATCGGGTATCGCTCGAACGGGCTGTTTACCAGCCAGGCTGAGATTGATGCGCTGTCATTCGACCAGGACCTCCGGGGAAATACGACGTTGCGTCCCGGCGATATCCGTTACATTGACAATAATGGCGACGGGAAACTGGATTGGCGCGACCAGGTCGTACTTGGGCCGGGAACCACCCCGCATTGGATGTATGGCCTGAACCTGAATGTGAAGTATAAGAATTTCGATTTATCTACTTTGTTTCAAGGCGCTTTTGGCTATTATACCCATGTCGTTTTGTTGCATGGCACTAAGTTTAATTCGGAACAGATTTATAAATTACGGTGGACGGAAAGCAATAACGACGCCTCGGCGCTTATACCGAGATTGGGCGGAGCCGGTACAAATAATCTCACCTCCGATTACAGGTTGAAAAGCGCCGGATACCTGCGCCTTAAAACGTTGTCTTTCGGATATACTCTGCCTTCGGAACTGTTGAGTCGTTTGCAGATGCAACAGGCGCGGATTTATCTGTCCGGTATTAATCTGTTGACGTTCGACAAATTGAGAAAATACAATATTGACCCGGAAATGCCTGACGGACAGGGCGGATATTATTACCCGCAGCAACGCACGGTTAGTATAGGATTAAATGTTTCATTTTAAAATAAATACTTATGAAAAAAATAGCTGTTATTTTAATCAATATAATGCTTTTGGCGTCATGTTCCGATATATTGGACAAGGTTCCTTTGGATATAATCTCGGATGACGCAGTATGGAATGACGAAGCATTGACGGAGGCTTATCTCACGAACATCTATACCCGGATGTATTTCTTCGGCAACGAAAGTTATGGAACCGGATGGTGGGATAGCGATATGGCGTTTGCCTGCTTTGCTGTTGATGTCGTAAGCGACGAGTGCATGACGAATTGGGCTGACTGGGGAGATGCTTTGGTATGGTACAATTACAAATTCGGAAATCTCAGGATTGGCGGCGGACTGATGGAATGGTGGGGATATGGACAGATACGCGATCTCAATACGTATATAGAACGCCTTCCGGGAACCACGCTTGGCAATAACCTGAAAACCGCCAAGCTGGCCGAAGCCCGTTTCCTTCGCGCTTTTGCTTATTTCGCCATGGTTAAACGGTATGGAGGCGTGCCGGTTATTACCAAAGCGCAAAGTATCAATGACCCGGAAGATGAACTCTATCCGGCCCGGAACAAGGAAGCGGATGTATATGACTTTGTCATTCGCGAATTGGATGAAATTGTCAATGACTTACCGGATCCGTCTGCGACCGAAACGGGACGTCCGGGCAAATCGGCGGCATTGGCGCTGAAATCACGGGCTGCACTGTATGCAGGCAGTATCGCCCAGTATGGCAAAGTGCAGTTGGACGGCGCTGTGGGAATCCCCGCTGAAAAAGCCGGCAGTTACTACCAGGCAGCCTGTGACGCCGCCGACCGGATTATCAAAAGCGGATGGCATCAACTTTATAATCAGGATGCGGATAAAGTGACCAATTTCAAAAATATTTTCCTGAACGAAAACAACAGTGAGGTGATTTTTTCAAAGCTGCATAACAATTTGAACAGTTTGGATGGAAATGGAGCGGGCTGGTGTGTGGACTTTTACTGCGGGCCACGTCCCAACGGTTGGAGCAGGGGAAATCTTTTGGCGCCTTACCTGGAAATGGCGGAAGACTTTGAATACATCGACGGCAGGCCGGGAACTTTAGACCGCGCAGCCATTCAACAGGGATTGTGGTCAACCGATGAACTGTGGAAAGACAAAGACCCGCGGTTTTTTGCCACCCTCTTTACGCAGAATACGCCCTGGCAAGGGATCAAGTGCGAGTTTTACAATGGACTGCTCAAGCCGGACGGAACCATTCAGACGAGCGATTCCTACAATGACGTACTGGCTATCGGTGATCAGGACATGACTTCAACTTGTTTCGGCGTAATGAAATATTTAGATGAAAGTCATGACAACATGGCCGGAACCGACGGCGCATGGGCGACGTCGGGAACAGACTGGCAAATATTCCGCTATGCCGAAATCCTGTTGAATTACGCCGAGGCGGCATTCGAGCTTGGGAAAACGAGCGATGCCCTGGAGGCCATCAACCAAATCCGGAACCGTGCCGGGATTGCGCCATTGACATCTATCGACAGGGATAAAATCCGTCATGAAAGAAAGGTGGAACTGGCCTACGAAGGCCACCGCTATTGGGATTTGCGTCGTTGGAGAACGGCCGTAACCGAGTTGTCGCGTGACTTCTCAGGCTTACGCTACATTTTGGATTATGACAGTTATATGGCCGGAACGCCCAAATATAAATTGATGATACTCGACAAAATAGACGGTTCGGTGACTTCGCCGTTGTTCCGCGAAGAGAACTACTATTTGCCGATTACCCAAGGCCGGACATCCAATAATCCTAAATTGATAGAAAATCCCGGGTATCAATAAATACTTTTGCAGGTATTGCATGGTGAAACAGTCATGCAATATCTGCTTTTGTTTTTTAATGAACCGGTTTCAGTAACTCTTTATTCCAACTTAAAATTCAAGAAACAGCATGAAAAAGTATTTGTTTATTACAGTGGTTTCAATTGCGCTTGTGTGCTCGTGCAATACGGGCGGCCGGAAAACAGCCGATCCGCAGACAGTCGGCGGGGAGGCAATCACGGTAGCCAGCTACTATTTTCCCAACTATCACACCGGTGATCCCCATAACGACCTGAATAAAGGCGAAGGATGGGCTGAATGGGAATTGGTGAAAACGGCGAAACCCCGCTTTCCGGGACATCAGCAACCCAAAACGCCGCAATGGGGATATACCGACGAGAAAGATCCGGCCGTGATGGCGCAAAAAATTGACGCGGCCGCCGATCACGGCATTGATGCGTTTATCTTCGACTGGTATATGTACGAAGACGGCCCTTTCCTGAACCGTTGTTTAGACGAAGGATTTTTGCAGGCCAAAAATACGAACCGTATCAAATTCTCCCTGATGTGGGCAAACCACGACTGGCTGGAGCTTCATCCATACAAGCGGGGGACGCCGCAACAGATAGTGTATCCGGCTAAAGTTTCTCCCGGACAGTATGAAGAAATATGCAACCTGTTGGTGAGAGATTATTTCACAAAACCAAACTACTGGTTGATTGACGGGAAAGCGTATTTTTCCATCTATGATGTGCAGAAATTTGTGGAGAACTTCGGCTCGTTGGAGGCAACACGCGAGGCGATGAACCGGCTCCGTGAAAAGGCGGTTGCCGCAGGATTGAAAGGCGTGCACTGGAATCTGGTGGCATGGGGACGCCCCGTATTACCGGTAGAAAACCCGCCGGCCAACACGGCCGAGCTGATCCGGCAATTAGGTTTCGATTCGGCCACATCGTATGTATGGATTCACCATGCCTCACTCCCGGAGGTGCAGACAGACTATAATCAGGTGCGCGACGCTTATTTTGCTCATTGGGGACGGGCCAAAACGGAATATGACGTACCGTATTTCCCGAATGTCACGATGGGATGGGATTCCAGTCCGCGGTGCGATTTGAACGACGAATGGGGCAATTGGGGCTATCCGTTCACCCATACGATTGGCAACAATACGCCGGAGAACTTCAAGACGGCGCTTCAGATGACCAAAGACCGGTTATTGGCCGACCCGGACGGGCCGCGTATCCTGAACATCAACTGCTGGAACGAATGGACGGAAGGCAGCTACTTAGAACCGGACACCGAACACGGGATGGCCTATCTGGAAGCGGTAAAAGAGGTATTCAAATCGAATGGACAATAAAAAAATAACACCAGTTTTAATGAACACACTATGAAAAGAATTTATTTCGTTTTTTTGTTCGTCCTGATCGTATCGGGATTGAGCGCACAGAAAAAGTATGACGTAGCCGCCTTTGTATGGCCTTCCTATCATCCGGACGACCGGGCGAAAATCTTCTGGCCTGAAGGGATCGGCGAATGGCAGACCGTGAAGTCGAACAAAGCCAAATTTCCCGGTCACGAACAGCCGCGTTATCCCCTGTGGGGATATGTCAATGAGGCCGACCCGTATGTGATGGAGATGGAAATTGCAGCCGCTACGCGCCACGGAGTCAATGTCTTTATTTACGACTGGTACTGGTACGACGGGATGCCTTTCCTCGAAGGATGTCTCAACGACGGTTTCCTCAAAGCGGCTAACAGCAATGACATGAAATTCTACCTGATGTGGGCTAATCACGACGTGAATATGACGTGGGACAAACGGTTAGCCGGAAAGCCGAACCATTCCCTTATCTGGAAAGGCGGCGTTGATCGCAGGCAATTTGAAATACTCTGCAAACGGGTCATCAAACAGTATTTCTCGCAACCGAATTACTATACCGTTGACGGCAAACCCAGTTTTATGATTTATGAACTGCAAACCTTTATCGACGGGATGGGCGGTTTGAAAGAAGCGAAAGAGGCATTGGACTGGTTCCGTGCGGAAGTGAAGAAGGCCGGCTTCAAGGGCGTTGACCTTCAACTCACCCTGCGGGCGAATATGGAGGGGAATATTACCGGGATTGCAGGCGATAATGTCGGCACGCAAAAGAGCGTGATTGAAGCGTTGCAGTTCGACGGCTCCACACATTACCAGTACTGTCATTTCTTAAACATTAACCGGGATTATACGGAGATTCAGGCGGATGCCGTTAAGACGTGGGAAAGCGTGGATAAGGAGATGAAAATACCTTATTATCCGCATGTCTCAATAGGATGGGATAACAATCCGCGGTTTGAAATGCAAGTTGGGGGCATCGTCAAAAACAATACCCCGGAGAATTTTGAAAAAGCGCTCCGGGATGCCAAAGCCTACGTGGACGCCCATCCGAACCAGGCCCCGCTGATAACGATCAACAGTTGGAACGAGTGGACGGAAACCAGTTATCTCGAACCTTGCACCATGTTTGGATACGGCTATCTGGAAGCAGTGAAAAAAGTCTTTAAATAATAACGTGAGTTCCGGAAAAGAATAGTCCGTCAGGACGGGCGGTGGGGTATCGTCAATGGTAGGCACGAAGCAGTCTTGACGCTACTCAACTACCCGTTACTGCTCCTTAGTTATACAAATGGCGGGTCGTCAGACCCGCCATTTGCTTTTTAATACTTCTCTTTCTGGAATCCCCAGACGCGCAATTCATCGCGCCACTGGTGCGGATGGTTTGCTTTTATCACCAGGATAAGGGCGTTGAGCGTCTGACGGATGACGGCTTTCTGTTCTGTCTTGACGTTGACATACTGCGAAGTCGCGCTGTCACTTTCGGACGCCTTGTTCTTCGCCGTTTCGAAGCGCGTCAGAATGTCCAGCCAGTAGGCATGACCGTAGCGCTGACCGCTGAACTGGGAAGCGCCTATTGACGTAATAAGCTGTTTCAGCGCATAGAAGCGTTTGTCGTTGTCCTCCGGGAGACCATACCCCCTGGACGTTTTCACGATGCCAAAATCCGGATAATGTGCAGGTGCAGTTTTCTTGGTGAACTGGTCGGCCAGATAATTCTTTACATAGCTGAGGTTCTGATTGATTTCGGTGTTGATGCTTTTGAGATCAACCGTTACAATGCTCCGTTCTCCTTTCGTGCTTTCACGTTCGCTGAACGACGTCTCAAGCAAGTTCACCGCAGTCTCAAACGCTTGCGGATTTGTCCAGACAAGCGTGAATACAGGCTGTTTTTTCCATGCCTCCACAATGTTTCTCGACAATACAATCAGGTCGGCTTCCGCCGCGGGAATATTCCCTTTTTTCCTTTTCTTCTTTTCGTCCATGATACTTTCATTTTTAAATTAAACAATCGAATCCATATATGATAATCCATTTTTTTCTACGCCCATAGGATTACTTCATCGTTGAGTAATCACCCATATCTACGACATCGGTATCACTTCATCGTTGAAGTTATTTTCGTGTCCACAATATTAATAACACTTCATCGTTGAAGTTGTATCCATGTTCACGACATCAGTGATACTTCATTGTTGAAGTTACTTTCGTATCCACGAAATTAGTAGTACTTCATTGTTGAAGTGGTATTAAGGGCTGCGCCGTTACTATCCCTCTACTTAAACCCGTATCCGTTATCCTGAAAAACATTTTTCATGCCACAAATATAGTTATGTTTACCATAAAAACCAAATAAAAAACAATGAATATTACAATGAATATTTTCCTCAAATAAGAAACTATCTTTGCGCCTTGACAATTCAGTCAAATAATAAATGTGGATCAATGAAGCATAAAATTCTATCTTTAGCTGTTCTGCTCCTGCACCTGTCATATATGGCAGCGCAGGACAAAAAAACATATTCCATCAGCGGCTACATCTACGACGAATCCTCCAAGGAAACGCTTATCGCAGCCAGTGTTCACGAGCCAAACCTGCAAAAGGGAACGGTCAGCAATAATTATGGTTTTTACAGTATTTCCCTGCCTCCGGGCAAAGTCTCCCTTGCTGCCTCGTATGTGGGATACAATACCGGCGAGCAGCATTTCCACCTCTCCAAAGACACGGTTATCAACTGGCGGCTGGCGCTTTCCACCACCTTGCAGGAGGTGGTTGTCGAGGCGAAGCGGGGCGCCTTTTCCAATGTCGAGAACACCCGGCTGGGGGCTGTGAGCCTGTCGCCCGCGCTCATCAAATCCGTTCCGGCCATACTGGGTGAAGTGGATTTGATAAAGGTTTTGCAGCAGACGCCGGGCGTATCCGTCGGGACGGAGGGATTCTCCGGTCTGTATGTGCGGGGCGGGAACAAAGATGAGAACCTGTATCTTATCGACGGGAATCCCGTGTACGACGTCAATCACCTGTTCGGCTTTTTCTCGACGTTTAATCCCGACGCCATCAAGAGTACGGAGTTCTACAAGAGCAGCTTTCCCGCCCGTTTCGGCGGACGGCTCTCGTCAGTGGTCGATGTGCGCACCAAAGACGGGAACATGCAGGACTATCACGGCTCGTTCACCATCGGCCTTATCTCCTCCAAAGCCCAGTTGGAAGGGCCTCTT
>JAISJX010000146.1 GCA_031261145.1 Tannerella sp. | reverse complement strand
GTGAATCCTGATTCAGACAAAAGAGAGACGTTCGTACAAGATTCCATCTTGTGCGGTTTATCCTCGCAGGTTCCACCTGCGTAATGTGACAGGTTGGAACCTGTCAGGATAGACCAGCCGAGATGGAATCTCGTCTGAACGGAGGAATGTCTGAACCGTGATTTCAATAAGATTAAAAAGATTCTCAAGATCGGGATGATGCTTCCTCTTGAGAATCCTGTAAATCTTGTAAAAATCGTGGTTCAGACAAATTGGATTTGTAATTCGCCAACCCCGTAGAGGGACGAGGTTCATACATCATTCATAAGAATCATTCCAATCATACGAAAATCACAGTTCAGACGGCAGGGGATTGCGGGTCAAGCCCGCAATGACGGCGGCGGAAACAGCGGTAACCGTGCAGGGATTATCCCTCGTGGTTGCCGTTTTTTTTCATGCCGTCAGGTATGAATAGCTCGGTAGAAAATCAATACGCCCCCAACACCGGCATGCCGTCAGGTATGCAACGAAATAAGCATCACGGTCGCATACCTGACGGCATGCAAGGCTGGGGGTGGTTACCCTTTCTACCGAACGGCAATCCCTGACGGGATTAAATACAGCGCGGCGTTTTCTCAATTTTAAATTCTGAATTAATTAAATTAATGAATTAATTAGTATCTTTGCAGCCGTATGGGACGGATTGTTGCTATTGATTACGGGCGGAAACGCACAGGATTAGCTGTTACGGATACGTTGCAGATGATAGCCAATGGCTTGACAACCGTCCGCAGCCATGAGGTTGTTGATTATTTAACGGAGTACGTATCAAAGGAATCGGTCGATTTGTTTGTCGTAGGCAGTCCGAAGCAAATGAACAACGAACCTTCAGAAAACATGAAATTTGTGGAAGCATTTGTGGCGCGTCTCCGAAAGGTATTGCCCGGTATTCCGGTGGCATACTATGACGAACGCTTTACTTCCGTACTGGCGCACCGCGCTATGATCGACGGCGGGTTAAAAAAACAAAAGCGGCGACAAAAAGAGTTAGTGGACGAGATTAGCGCCGTGCTGATTCTCCAGACATATTTAGAGAGTACAAAATATAATAAAATATGATTTTACCGATTTATGCATACGGTCAATCCGTTTTACGGGAAAAAACAGAACTGATTGACCGGGATACTCCTGAATTGCAGAAGTTGATTGCAAACATGTTTGAAACAATGTATAATGCCGAGGGCGTAGGGCTGGCGGCGCCGCAGGTCGGGCGTTCCATCCGGTTATTAGTGCTCGACGCAGACACGCTTACCGATGATTATCCGGAATGTAAGGGCTTCAAACGCACGATGATTAATCCGGAAATCGTTGAAGCAAGCGACGAAACGATCGTGAAGGAAGAAGGATGCCTGAGTTTTCCGGGTATTCATGAGAAAGTAGCGCGTGCAGCCGAAATACGTGTCCGCTATTTAGACGCACATTTCACGTCCCGCGAAGAGACCCTGAAAGGGTTTGCCGCCCGCGTCGTCCAGCATGAATGTGAACATTTGGAAGGAGGCGTGTTTATCGACAACATTTCGCCGATTCGCAAACAGTTGGATAAAGGAAAATTAAACAATATCATCCGTGGAAAAGCATCCTGCTCCTATCCGCTTAAAAACATAAAGAAATAATGAAAAGAATACTCCTGCTCCTCCTTTTTCAGGCCGGCGCGCTGGCCCTGGCCGCTCAGGTGAATACCGACCGGGTGATGGCCATCGGACGGAATGCGTTCTACTTTGAAGATTATGTGCTTTCCATCCGGTATTTCAATCAGGTAATCCGGGCGAAATCATGGATGGCCGAACCGTATTTCTACCGGGCTATTGCGAAGCTGAGCCTGGATGATTTTCAGGGAGCGGAAGAGGATTGCAACCTCTGTCTGGCGCGGAATCCGTTTATGTCGCAGGCGTATTATGCACGCGGCATTGCCCGCCACAGTCAGGAAAAGTATGATTCGGCTATCGAAGATTATAAAAAAGGACTGATGTACCGTCCGGATGACCGGGCGATGATGACCAACAAAGCCATTGCCTACATCCAGAAGAAAGATTACACCGAGGCGGAAGGCGCCTTCGACAGCTTGGTAAAGGCGTATCCCAAGTATTCGCTGGGCTACCTGACGCGGGGCGCGATGTATATGGAAAAGGGCGATACCGCGCTGGCTCTGGCGGATTATAACAAGGCCGTCGAGATAGACCCCTATTATGCGCCGTGCTACGGAAACCGGGCTATCGTATTGTACCAGACAAATAAACTCAAGGAGGCGCTGTCCGACCTGAATGAAGCCATCCGCCTGAACACCCGTGAGAGCGGTTATTATATCAACCGCGGTCTGGTGCGTTATCAGATGAACGACCTGCGCGGGGCGATGGCCGACTACGATCAGGTCATTTCGATGGACAGCCGGAACCTGATTGCACGGTTTAACCGCGGGTTGCTGCGCTTCCAGGTGGGAGACAACAACCGCGCCATCGAAGATTTTGACGTTGTTATCGAGATGGAGCCGGATAACTACATGGCATACTATAACCGTGCGCTGCTGAACTTTGAAGTGGGCGATTATCTCGGCGCCGTTCAGGATTATGACGTCGTATTGGGGCAGTATCCGAACTTCCTGCCCGGTTATTACAGCCGTTCCGACGCCAAACGGAAACTTCACGACAATGCCGGCGCCGACCGCGACTACTGGACGGCTATTGACATGGAGCAGAATCACAAGGGAGGACAGCAACCCGTCATCAGTTCCGGCTCGGTTACCGCAGTAACCAATCCGGCTAATCCGGCCAACGCTGACCCCGACGCCTCGTCGTCCGAGCAAAACGACGAAGACAATACCCGCGAGCAGTCCGACAAGAATATCGGCAAGTTCAACCGTTTGGTGGTCTATGATAAAGAGGAAGAGCAACGGCATAAATACCAAAGCGAGATTCGCGGCCGCGTACAAGACCGCAACGTCCGCATCGACCTCGAACCGTCGTTCACCCTGACGTTCTACGAGAAGAGCCAGGACCTCCAGAAGTCGGTCTATTACGATAAAACCGTGGACGCCTTCAATGCACGCATGGCGCTTTCATGGAAGTTGATTATTACCAACAATGAAGCCGCACTGACCGAGGAGCAGATCGCCATTCATTTTGCCTCCATCAACGAATATTCGTCCAAAATCGAACGCGAACCGAATAATGCCGATTATTATTTCGGACGGGCGCTTGATTATATGCTGGTGCAGGATTTCACGGAAGCGATACAGAATTTTGATAAAGTGATAGCGCTGGATCCGTCGTACCTGCTGGCTTATTTCAACCGGGCGGTAGTCCGCTACAAGCAGATGGATTATTATCAGTCCCAAACCTCATCGGCCACGTATGACGAACGGAATATGATCAATCTGCAGTTTGGGAAAGGGAACAAAATCATTTCCGCTTCTCCGGCGCCCAATCCGCCAAGCGACGCCGCGGACAAAAAGAATTATGATCATGAACTGATTGTCCGTGATTATGATTTGGTGATCCAACAGAATCCCGGATTTATTTATTCCTATTACAACCGGGGAAATATACGTTGCATCCAGCGCGATTTCCGTGCCGCCATTGTCGATTATAACGAAGCGATTCTGCGCGATCCCGAATTTGCCGAAGCTTATTTCAATCGCGGACTGGCGCGTCTTTCCCTCGGCGACGCCAACCGCGGCATTGCCGATTTAAGCAAAGCCGGCGAACTGGGTATCATGAATGCGTACAGTATCATCAAACGGATGACCTCGAATTGATATTCGGACGAAAGCATCGGTTGGGATACGAAACAATCCGGTGATTGAGATTCCAAATTATTAATGGTTCTTTCATAACTTGTAATTGAATAAGATTATCTATCTTTGTCGAAAATTTATTCAATATACAAGATAATTATGGAATACAAAAACTTATCCGGAATCCTTTCCGACACCCGTAAAGATGTGT
>JAISJX010000142.1 GCA_031261145.1 Tannerella sp. | reverse complement strand
AATGAGCGGACTTGGTAAGTGGGTTCAAAGCCTTTGGTCGGCAGGTTGTTCGGGTTGAACCACATCTGGGGAATTTTGGCTTGGCGGGCGCCTGCGATATCGGCTTCCCAACTGTCGCCAATCATCAGGGATTCGCTACGGCGCGAATTGGTGTTGCGCAACGCAAAATCAAATATTTCTTTATTAGGCTTTTGAATATTAGCATCTTCGGATAAAATCATTTTCTCGAAATAAGGACTGAGACCTGAATTTCGCAGTTTCAGGGATTGTATTTCACGAAAACCGTTGGAGAGGATAAACATGCGGTAAAAAGGTTTCAGGTACTCCAACAGTTCGATGGCGCCGGGGATTATTTTGGTTTTCACCGTTGTACGCTGCAAGAAATCCCAGTTGAGCTTGAGCGCATAATCGCTGTCGTCGATCCCCATCGGGCGAAGGACGTGGAGAAAACGCTCGCAAATCAAAAAATGCCGGTCGATTTCGTTCTTGCGATACTGTTCCCAAAGGTGCAGGTTATAAGGCATATAGGTATCATAGAATGCCTCGAAGGAATCATAATACCGATCAAATTTATGTTCGGTAAAGATTTCTTCGAGACACGCTTTATTGTTGGAACAGGTATCCCACAATGTATCATCCAAATCGAAAAAAAGGGATTTGTATCCTACCTTCATCCGACTTCGATCACCAAATATTTACTTATACTCCAAAACGAGTTGGCATCCTTGATTTTCAGCGTCAGATTCCGGTTTTCGTCTTTGACAAATTCGTACGAACCGGCCGGATGATTTGACCGCAACGTTGCTTTCGTCGAAAATAACTGAATTTCAGTTACTTTACGAATGTCGATGGCGATGAAATAGTCTGAATTGAAGTCGCTTTGCATCATTTTCGTTTTGGAGAAAAGTCCGCCACCGGTCAGGATATTTTGCTCTTTCAGTTCTTTTTTCGTTCCGTAGCAATAGTAAGCGGTGTTTATTTTCTTCTCCTGCTTGCTCAGTTGTTCGGCTTGGATAGAGGTTTTTGCGGATAATTCTTCCACATTCTCATTCAATGAAGCAACCGTATTATCCAATTCCATAATGCGAACGTCCTTTTTGGTCAATTCCTGCTGTAAAGAGGCGATCAACTCGGTCTTTTTGGTCAGTTCGGCGCTAATTTGGTTGATACTTTGCTGAAGCGCCGTCGATTGGATTTTGCTCCTGTTCAACTGTTCCTGAAGCTGCGCCAACTGTTCCTTGTTGGATTTCAGTGTGTTGGAAATCAGCAGCAAATTATCTTTTATCTGTTCCTTCTGAGCTTTGCTAAGTTCGCCGGATTGCTCGATCGTGAGATAGTTTTCCGCTTCCCGAATAGATAGAATACCCTCTTGAATCTCGTTCAAGGTCGAAATCATCTCATTCATTTCTTCGGTAGTATGCGCCTTCTCAAGTTTCAGCGCTTCATTTTCGTCTTTCAACTCCTTGTATTTGGAGGATTGCTCCACACAAGAAGCCAGTGTTACCATGCATACGCATAAAAATAAAATCTTTTTCATAGAAGTTTATGTATTATTGAATTAAACAATCTGATTATTTACTTTTTCTTTTGCTCCAGCCAGGATAATAACAAATTCGCCCTTCGGTTTGTTTTCGGTAAAATGAGAAAGGACTTCCCGCAACGTTCCCCGGCAGGTTTCTTCAAAACATTTGGAAATCTCACGCGAGACGGATACTTGCCTGTCTTCGCCAACTATTTCGGCTAATTGGCTCAACGTTTTCAAGATACGGAAAGGCGATTCATAAAAAATAATGCTTCGTTCTTCGGCGGATAAGGCATGAAGACGGGTTTGCCTTCCTTTTTTCTGCGGAAGGAATCCTTCAAAACAAAATTTCTCATTCGGCAAACCGGACACGACCAACGCCGGAACGAACGCCGTAGCTCCCGGCAAACATTCGACGTCCACCCCCTGACGGATACATTCACGCACCAATAAAAAACCGGGATCGGAAATAGCCGGTGTCCCGGCATCCGAGATTAACGCGATATTTTCGCCGGCTTTGATGCGGGACGCAATTTTTTCAACATGCTGATGTTCATTGAATTTATGATGCGACAGCAGTTTGTTTTCGATTTCGTAATGCTTCAATAGAATCCCTGACGTCCGCGTATCTTCGGCTAAGATAAGATCTGCTTCCTTTAACACGCGGACAGCCCGAAAGGTCATATCTTCGAGATTCCCGATCGGTGTGGGGACAACAATAAGCTTTCCCATTACATTAAATATATGTTACACAAACCGTTTTTCTATCATCGCAAGGAAATCAACCACCGTTCCATCTTCAAAATTCCAGTTGAAATTTTCTTTCAGGTAATTCTCGGATGCAGCGAACGACGCTTTTTCATTGAGTGCGGCGAGCGTTTGATTCATTCGTTTCTCGTCGTATAAAAATAATTCGCGACAAAAACGGAAACGATCATTTAACGTAAATGCTTTCCTCAGATCGGAAAGATTCTTTCTTTCCACCACATCGTTTAAAGATACCGTCTGCTTTTCCGGGATAATGTCTGCGATAGACTTTTTTTCCTGAACAGGCGCTGATACGGTGAATGTTATCTCTTTTTTTTCCTCCTTCACGGGCGTTTCTACCGGAGCGACAGTTTCCTCCTGCTTCGGGAAAACGGGCGGCGGTGGCGGTGGTGGCGTGAACGAAGTTGGCGGCTCGGCCTGTTTCTCTTGAGGAACCACAGGCGGAGCTACGGGGGCAACAAGTGGCTCTTCCGAAGCAGCAGGCTGTACGGTCGTCTCAACAGGCGGCGTTACAAGTGTAACGGGCTGTGCAGGCGGCGTGATAGGACAGGCCTCCGGTTCAACAGGCTGCAATGGCGCAGCAGGTGGCGGCGGAGGAGGTGCAAAGGAATCTGTTGCCGGTACGACAGACTGTACCACAGGCTGTTCGGGTGGCGTAGCAAATTGTTCTTCCGAAGTAACCGGCGCGACCGGTTGCGTGGGCGACTTTTCCGGCTGTACCGGCGGTCTTACCGGTTGTACGGCCGCTTTCGCAGATACCAACGGTTTCTGCAAGTAATGCGCAATCGAAAGGATTTGCGCCTGATGCTCATTCATTAACTCTCCAAACAGTTCTATTTGAGATACTTCTGTTTGATGCAGGTCTTCCTGAATCTTAGCGGTTAAATCAAAAGCCTGACTGAAATAAGAAACCGGGTAGATTTCTTTTTCATAGATTCCTTCCGTTAATTTTATTAACGTCTTCATGTGGACCATCAACTGATCTAATTTTTCTTTATTTCCCATTGTTCTTATTTGATAGATTACGACAAATATAGAGAATTTCTGGCGATTATAACACTTCTTTATTTAAAATTCTGCTGTTTAAGTTTTTTTATGATTATCAGGCGCTTCAAACTCCTTGGGTAAATTGACCAAATAAAGCCGTTTAGTCGCCCGTGTAATAGCGGTATAGAGCCAACGGTAGAAGTCTTCGCCCAACATTTCCAAGGTGATATATCCGATATCCAAAAACACATTGCTCCATTGACCGCCTTGCGCTTTATGGCAGGTGACGGAGTAGGCGTATTTCACCTGCACGGCATTATAATACGGATCATTTTTGAGTTTCTTGATTTTTCCGGCTTTGGTCGTTTCGTCCGTGTAATCCTCCATAATGCTGAAAAATAATTTATCGTTCTGCTCCTTCGACAAAGACGGCGATTCATTTTGCAGGGTATCCAACAGGATGCGGACTTCGTTTTCCAAACCATAATCCTGAAAACGAACCAGCACATCGCAAAAACGAAACCCATATATATTATGTACGCGACGAACCCGTAAAACTTCGATAATCTCCCCGTTCGCAATAAAACCCATTTCAGTCTCCGGAACAGTCCAGAAGTAATTGTTTTTGACGACCATCAGACGGTCGCCAGACGAAATTTCTTCTTCCCGGTAGAGTATCCGGTTGCGAATACCGTTATTATAGACCGTCGCGCGTTTGTTTGAACGGCAAACAACCATCGTCTCGTCAATGCCGTCCCGGTTATAAGCCTTTGAAATTTCTTCGATAAGTTCGTCGCCGCGAACTTTTATCAGGTCGGGAAAACTGTTCAAGTGAAGTTGGGGATAGTCGTTGATTTGCATTTTCCGCAAACTATCCCGTATCAGCGTAGCATTAAACAAGATACCTGAATTTTCGTTCTGCCGGACGACCTGCGTCAGACTGATGTCCCGCACCTGTAAATGATAGCCCCGGAGATAATCCATGCTGAGCGCCGGACTTTCGGTCTGCAAAACAGGCGGTAACTGGGCTGCGTCTCCCATCAGAATCAATTTGCAATGTTCGCCCGCATACACATATTGAATCAGGTCGTCCAACAAGCGGCCGCTTCCGAAAGAATGGTCGCCAGCCGGACTATTTGAAATCATAGATGCCTCATCGACAATAAATAACGTATGCTTATGCAAGTTTTCCGCCAAAGAAAACCCGGTAAATTCGTTGGAAAAAGATTTTTGGCGATAAATTTTTTTATGAATGGTAAAGGCGCTTTGTCCGGCATATTCGGAAAAAACTTTCGCCGCACGACCGGTCGGAGCCATCAAAACTGTTTTCTGCTGAAGTTTGTTCAATGCCTTGACTGTCGCGCCCAAAAGTGAAGTTTTCCCTGTTCCGGCATATCCTTTTAAGAGCATCAAAGCATGGTCTTCTCCCGACAAAATAAAATCGGAAAGAAATATTATTGCATTTTTTTGTTCTTCTGTTGGAGAATATGGAAAAAATGCCGATATTTGCAGAGAAATATAATTATTTATCATTTTGAGAAAAAAAATTTCGCGATAAAGGTAATGAATTAAATATTGTTTTCTATATTTGCAGGAAAAAAATAAATTAAAAACAAGATAAAACATGAAAATTACGCTAAAAGTATTATTGGTTGCAGCAATTTTGCTGCTTGTTTACATGTGCTACCGTAGTATTATGGGGCCTATTGAGTTTGATCGCGAACGAACTGTTCGCGAAACAGCGATCCAAGCCCGGTTGATTGACATCCGGAAAGCTCAGATCGAGTTTAAAAACACATACGGCGTACATGCCGCCAACTTTGAGGAACTGTCAAAGTTCTTGAATGAGAAGAAATTACCATTCGTACTCAAAGAAGGTGTGCTGACTGATGAGCAGTTGTCAAAAGGTATGACGGAAAAAGAGGCGGTCAAAAAAGGTATAATCAGACGTGATACCTTCTGGGTATTAGCGAAAGATACCTTGTTCAGCCGGGGTTTCAACGCTGATTCGCTGGCGATTGTTCCTGTGCAGGGAGTCGATGCCCGGTTCAGCATGGATACGGCGACTATTAAATCGTCTTCGGGTTACGTCGTGAGAGTGTTTGAAAGCGGTGTGAAGTACGACGTTTATTTGGGCGATTTGGATCATCAGCAATTGGTGAACCTGAAAGACAAAATGAACAAAATGAAGAAATTTGACGGTTTGCGTGTCGGATCGGTTACGGAGATTAATAACAACGCAGGAAACTGGGAAAATTAATTTAACGTGTTATGACTCTTCGTGTTCCTGATACGTTGACAAACGATGAGGCGAAGAAATATGTAGTGTCCATCCGGCTATGGTCGGATGGACTTTCTTTTGCCGGATACATTCCATCGGAAAAAAGCGGTTTTTTCTATGGCGAAATTCCGTTTGACCAAACCAAACCATCGCTTTCTGCGTTACAGGACATTTTCTTTTCCAACGAATTTTTCACCTACGATTATAAGCAGATCTATGTGATTTGTACAGGTCGCCAATATACGCTGACGCCGGAAAGCATCTTTGTGGAAAAGCAAAAGGAACAACTGATGGCATTCACTTTTTCATCGCCGGAAGATAAAATCCTTCATGAACCGATGAAAGAGTTTGCCTCCGAAATGTTGTTCGGAATCGATCGGGAGGTATATGAGTTTTGTTCCCGCACTTTGATTCACCCGCATTTTATCCATTCGATGAGTCCTTTGCTGACCCAATGGCGGAAGCAGAACTTCGCCTGTTTCCCGAAACAGTTATATATCGCCTTACACGAAGACACAATGGATGCGGCCTGCTTTGACAGGGGTGCGCTGTTATTTGTCAATTCGTTTCAATGTACAGATCATACCGATATCCTCTATTACATATTATATATATGGAAGCAAATGGGGTTGGATCAGATGAAAGACCAACTGTTCCTGTCCGCTCCCCCCTTGGTGTACCGGAATCTGTATGAGACCCTGCAAAAATATGTAGAACGCATCGAACCGCTGAAACCCCAATGGCTAAATGCCGGAGAGGAGACGCCGTTGGATATTATCGCCTTGTTTGAATGCGAATTATAAGAGGAAAATACGGCCATCGCAGATTTCAGGTGCCTGCACTGTTCAGTGCGCGTCCGACAACGGATTTCGCCAAGGAAAATCTGTTCAATGTACTTGATAACCTGATAGATTGGGACGATTTGATTGCTTTAGATCTCTTTTCGGGAACGGGAAGTATCTCATTTGAACTGCTCTCGCGCGGTTGCCGGAGTGTGACGGCGGTGGAGTCGAACTATGCACATGCGTCTTTTATCGCAAAAGTGGCGGCGGAATTGAAGGAGGATAAGCTCACGCTGTATCGGCAGGATGTGTTCCGTTACCTGCATTCGGCGAAAAAACAGGCATTTGACTTTGTTTTTGCCGACCCGCCATACGATTTAAAGGAGTTGCCGGAACTCCCTCAACTGATAGTAGATGGAAATATTCTTCGGGACGGAGGTATTTTTGTGTTGGAACATTCCAAAACGAACGATTTTTCCAATCATCCTGATTTTTACCAGCGGCGCATTTATGGCTCCGTGAATTTCAGCCTGTTCATCAAAGGAGGGGCGAAAACAAACGCATAAACGATTCGGACAAACGTCTCAGAACCGGACGATGCAGCCAGGCGGATGGGTTCACTTGTTCGCAATTCTGAGTCATATCGTTGATGAATACATCTTTCATCTGTGTCGCAAAAGCGTTCTGATAGACAAACGCATTAATCTCAAAGTTATGTTCAAAACTGCGGAAGTCGAAATTCGCCGAACCGATACAGGTCAGTTCGTCGTCGATAACCATCAATTTGGAATGTAAAAATCCTGTTTTATAGAAATAGACCTTGACGCCGGCCTTGAGCATATCATCCAAAAAAGAGTGGGAAGCCATGTGAGCCGTTTGCGTATCAGAGCGTTCGGGCAGCATCAGGCGGACATCCACACCTCCCAATGCGATGGTTTGCAAGGCTTGGTTCAGCCCTTCCGTCGGCAGGAAATAAGGCGTTTGGATATAGATATACTTCTTTGCGTTGGAGATACAGAAGGTGAAAGCCTGCATAAGCATCCGCCATTGTCCCGTTGGCCCGCTGAGCGCAAACTGGATAATACTGTCTCCATAAATTTTCTCCTCCGGGTAATATTCTTTTCCTCTAATCAGATGTTTACTCACTACATACCAGTCAATTGAAAAAGCCGATTGCAGCCCGTGGACTCCCTTTCCAAGAATTTTAAAATGCGTATCCCGCCAAGTTCCCCATTCAGTCCCCTGAATATACCGGTCGGCAATGTTCATTCCGCCCATAAAACCAACTTTTCCGTCAATGACAACGACTTTGCGGTGATTCCGGTAGTTTACTTTACTCGTGAAAACCGGAAACGCCACTTTCAAGAACGGATACACTTCGATCCCAGCTTCCTTCATTTCATCAAAGAACAGCTTTTTGACATTCCAGCTACCTACATCATCATACAAAACGCGAACTTTAATGCCTTCTTTTGCTTTCGCAATCAGCGCTTTCTGAATTTTTATTCCGATGTCGTCGTCCATGAAAATGTAATACTGCAAGTGGATGTGATGCTCTGCCCTGTCAATTTCCTCCAATAATGCGTTAAACTTTTCTTTTCCATTCATATAGACCGATAATTCACTCCCGTAGAGCAACGGATTCCGGTTATTCCGGTTCAACAGATTGGTCAATGGCTGGTAAGCCGGCAGAACAACACAGCGATCTTGCTCCAGATGAGATTGCAGCGGTCTGAGGATACGTTTATAGGTTCGTCTTGAGATAATACGCTGCCTCCGGTTGTCTTGCCCGAAGAAAAAATACACAATAAGCCCTATTCCTGGAAGAAGCAAAAGAACTATTACCCAAGCAATTGTTTTCAATGGGTTTCTGTTTTCCAGTATGACAACCAGTACCAAACTCAAGACAGAGATTACGTAAAGGACCAATAAAATAAAACCGACTACCGTATGTATTTGAATATCAAAGAACATAATTTGATAATTATTCACGGCATAAAGATAATAAAAAACAAATATATAGCACACATTTGGGAATCATTTAACAATTCCGTACTTTTGCAGGCAACAAATAGGGTAATAGAAATGGGTAAAAAGTCGCTGATTTTAGTCACAAACGATGACGGAGTGGAAGCTGATGGTATTAATGAATTAGTAAACAGATTAAAAGGGTTGGGAGAGATTGTGGTGTTTGCACCGGACGGGCCGCGTTCGGGAATGTCGAACGCCATCACATCGACGATTCCAATTAGCTATTCACTTCTACACCAAGAGGATAATCTGACTGTTTACAGTTGTACGGGCACGCCGGTTGACTGTGTGAAATTAGCTATCAATGAAGTGTTAGACCGGCAGCCCGACTTGTTGGTATCCGGAATTAATCACGGTGGGAATCAGGCTATTTGCGTGCATTATTCGGGAACGATGGGCGCCACGATCGAGGGATGTATTTTCGGCGTTCCCTCTATGGGAGTATCGTTAGACAGTTATACTCCGGGAGCCGTTTTTTCGGAAGCCGGACGATTGGGGCGGATAATCGCCGAAAAAGTGTTGGGAGAGGGGTTGCCGCAAGGTACATACCTGAATCTGAACGTGCCGGATGTCGCTCAGGTAAAAGGGTTTGCTGTTTGTCGGCAAGCCGACGGACGCTGGATTAAGGAATTTAACCGGACGGAAGACCGCGACGGGAAACCGCAATATTGGCTTACGGGCGAATTTATGGAGCGCGAGCCGTTTTACCCTGATAATGATACACAAAAGTTGAGCGAAGGGTATGCCTCGTTGGTGCCCTGCCTGATTGATGTAACGAATTATGCGTTTATGGATACGTTGAAGAAATGGAATATAACAGATAGATAATCAATAAAATGAAATACTACATAGTGGCAGGCGAAGCCTCAGGCGATCTTCATGCATCCAACCTGATGAAGGCGCTGAAAGAACAGGATGCACAGGCTGATTTTCGTTTTTTCGGAGGCGATTTGATGCAGAGCGTGGGCGGAACCCTTGTGAAGCATCACCGCGAATTGGCCTATATGGGTGTCATACAGGTAGTACTCCATCTGCGTACGATTTTGCGCAACATGAAAATCTGCCGGACAGATATCCGCAATTACCGGCCGGATGTAGTGATATTGGTGGACTATCCCAGTTTTAACCTGAAGATAGCCAAGTATGTAAAGAGCAACCTGCATATACCTGTTTATTATTATATCTCACCCAAAATCTGGGCTTGGAAGAAATACCGTATCCGGTCGTTCCGCCGGTATGTGGACAGGATGTTCTGTATCCTTCCGTTTGAGAAAGAATTTTACCGCAACCTGAATTATTCGATTGACTATGTGGGAAATCCGACAGTAGATGCCGTTGATTTCCATCGCCGGCAACAACAGGGAAAAGCAGATACTTTTCTAAATGATAACGGGTTGAATGAAAAGCCGATATTAGCCTTGTTATCCGGTAGCCGCAAACAGGAAATTGAGAAAAATCTGCCGGTGATGATTGATGTCGCCACTTCTTTTCCGGCGTATCAATGGGTTATCGCCGGTGCACCGAGTTTTACACTTGCTGATTACAAACCCTGTATGAACGGCAAGGACATTCCGATCGTATTCGGGCAAACCTATTCGCTATTAGAACACAGTCATACGGCGTTAGTCAATTCGGGGACAGCGACGTTAGAAACGGGGCTATTCCGTGTCCCTCAAGTCGTTTGCTATTATTTATGGGGCGGGACGTTGGTGAATTTTATCTTCAAACACTTTTTTCAGGCGCCCTATATTTCGTTGGTCAATCTGATTGCCGGACGCGAAGTTGTGCAGGAATTGTTCGGCGGAAAGTTTACGCGCAAACATATTCATGCCGAATTGAACCGTCTGCTCTCCGAACCCCTTTACCGGAATGAAATAGAAGAAGGTTATGATGAGATGATTGCAATATTAGGACAACCCGGCGCTTCGCAACGTACTGCCACACTGATTATTCAATCCTTTCAAAAAGTATAAAAAAACTGTTTTTTGAGAATCCGGCGTTGTGGTTCTGGCAAACGCCGGATTCAAAAAAAACAGTAAAGAATGCTAATTTGGAAGATTACATGTCATCATTCAGTCATGAAACTTTTGATGGCGCAAAATTAGTAACTATCCGGATGTCCCACAATACCATATACGTGGTATATTTTGTGAATTTTTCAATGCTTACGCCCTTTCAGGGCTTAGTTAGCTGGTATTTAATCACGTAGGGCGTTGCCCCACGCTATTGCTTAAAGGCCGTTGGCCTGAAATTGATGACATTGGGTATGGAGTTCTTTCCAACGCAGGGTTACGCCGTAGGCGTGTAATTGGAATAACCCCGTCTGAAAGGCGGGGTTATGAATACCGATAACATCCCGAACTCCGCAGGAATTCAACCCTCTACGGGGTTGGTAGAGAGTTGGCAGATTGCTACCCCGAGCTGCGCTACGCTTGCAAGGGGTTATTCATATTGTACGCCTGCGGCGTATAAAACAAACGGCAACCGCAAGGGATTGACCCTGTACGGTTACCGCTGTTTGTCTGAATCAGGATTCACAAGATTACAGGATGAACAGGATGATTGCTACACCATCCTGCCAATCCTTTCATCTCCGTTCAGACGAGATTCCATCTTGGCTGGTCTATCCTGACAGGTTCCAACCTGTCACATTACGCAGGTGGAACCTGCGAGGATAAACCGCACAAGATGGAATCTTGTACGAACGTCTCTCTTTTGTCTGAATCAGGATTCAC
>JAISJX010000093.1 GCA_031261145.1 Tannerella sp. | reverse complement strand
ATTTTTCTTTCTGTTTCAGGTAACGATAGGCTTCGTTTCTGCAAACCACATATAACCACGCCTTTATGCTATTTACGGTAAAAAGCGTAGCCCGTTGTTTCCATATAATATAAAAGACCTCGGAAACAACTTCTTCACAATCCGCCTTATTGGGTAAGAAATAATGGGCAAACTGATATACAAGTGGATACGTAACATCATAGAACGCCCTGAAAGCATCTCGATTGTCCTTCATGATACTTCTCAACATTTCATCCGAAATAGAATTTATCTTTCCCATACCTGTATTCTCATCTTTCACTTTTCAATGAATATATCTTTGTATAGAGTACAAATTTAAGTTAAGGTTATAAGCAAACCGCGCTTTTTAATAATCTATAACTAAAAATGGCGAATCTGCATGCATTTGCGTCTAAAATCTGCGTGTAATCTTTATATTATTGTATTATTGAAATTTTTATTACTAACTTTGCAGCGAATTTTAGAGGCGAAAATTATGTCAACAACAATCAAGTGCATCGGAGTATTAACGTCCGGAGGTGATGCGCCCGGAATGAACGCTGCTATCCGTGCGGTGACACGTACTGCTATTTATAACGGCATGACCGTAAAAGGTATCTATCATGGTTATAAGGGCTTAATAACCGACGAAATCGTAGAATTTAAAACAGAGAATGTCAGCAATATCATTCAGCGTGGCGGAACCATCCTGAAAACAGCCCGCTGTCTGGAGTTCAAAACGCCGGAAGGACGTAAGCGGGCTTACGAAGCGCTGTGCAGGGAACAGATTGATGCGCTGATAGTGATTGGCGGCGACGGTAGCCTGACGGGCGCGCGTCTGCTGGCGCAGGAATATAACTACCCGATTGTCGGCCTGCCCGGAACGATAGATAACGACCTGTCCGGCACGGATACTACGATAGGGTACGACACGGCCTTGAACACCGTGATGGAATGTGTGGATAAGATACGCGATACGGCCACTTCGCACGAACGTCTGTTTTTTATCGAAGTGATGGGACGCGACGCCGGTTTTCTGGCCCTGAACGGCGCCATCGCATCGGGAGCGGAAGCGGCCATCATTCCCGAAATCTCCCTGGAAAAAGACCAGTTGGGCGAAATGATCGAGACCGGTTTCCGTAAATCAAAGAACAGCAGTATTGTATTGGTTACCGAAAGCGACGTAACCGGGGGCGCTATAGGTGTAGCGGAAAGGGTGAAAAAAGAATATCCCCAGTTTGAAGTGCGCGTGTCCATCCTGGGGCATTTGCAACGGGGCGGTTCGCCGACAGCGCAGGATCGTATCCTGTCCACCCGCATGGGAGTCGCCGCTATCAATGCGTTGCTGGAAGACCAGCGAAACGTGATGATAGGCGTCCAAAACGACGAAATCGTATATGTCCCTTTCGCCGTAGCCATCAAAAAGGATAAACCGATCGACCGGAAGTTATTGAATTTATTGGAGATTGTTTCGCGGTAAAAAAGGACGTCGTCCGGGATTTGAAAAACGCCGTTTCAGACGTCTCTCAATAAAAAAATAAAAAAAATATCCAATTATCCCTTGCATTTCAAACAAAAAGCGCTAACTTTGCAGTCCGATTATTATCTAAGTGATTTTAAACAATTAGTTCTTAGCTGATTATTCCTTAAATGTGTCCGAAAAAAGAGGAACAAATCAAGCGAAGGCGTTTTATGTATTAATTAAAAAAACAGTTTAAGCAGTGGATACTTTAAGTTACAAGACCATTTCTGCAAACAAAGCAACAGTGAACAAGGAGTGGGTTGTTGTTGATGCAACAAACCAGTCGTTGGGACGTATCTGTTCAAAAGTAGCAAAACTTTTGCGCGGTAAATACAAACCCAATTTCACCCCTCACGTTGATTGTGGTGATAATGTGATTATTATCAATGCAGACCAAGTCGTTCTGACAGGAAACAAGTGGAACGACCGTATTTATTTGAGATTTACCGGATATCCCGGCGGACAAAGAGAATATACTCCGGCCATACTGAAAGCCAAAGGAGAAGACCAGTTGTTCCGGAAAGTAGTAAAAGGCATGTTGCCTAAAAATCGCTTAGGAGATAAGTTGATTAACAATTTGCATGTGTATGCAGGGAGCGAGCACAAGCATGAAGCTCAAACCCCTCAGTTAATAGATATAAACACACTTAAATAAATCTATGGAAGTAATAAATGCAATAGGAAGACGTAAAGCAGCCGTTGCTCGCGTGTACGTCAGCGAAGGAAGTGGTAAAATCACGGTAAACCGTCGTGAACTGTCGGAATATTTCCCCTCTCCCATCCTGCAATTTGTTGTCAAACAACCCCTTTCAACATTGAATGTGGTTGAACAATACGACATCAAAGTAAACCTTGCCGGAGGCGGATTCAAAGGACAGTCGGAAGCGACCCGTTTAGCCATTACCCGTGCACTCATCAAAATCAATCCGGAATCGAAACCCGCATTGAAATCAGAAGGATTTGTGACACGCGACCCGCGCGCCGTAGAACGCAAGAAACCGGGAAGACCGAAGGCTCGTAAGAGATTCCAGTTCAGCAAACGTTAATGTTATTTGTGAGTATCTTACAAGTAAAAGGCGTTTAGTATCTAAATTGTCCGGATTTTTTTATGTACATTATAAAATGTACGTGTCGGAAAACTACCGGATGGTTGATTAAAAAAAAGAATGTAAACGATTAAAAAAGAAAAAATGTCAAGAGTAAGTTTTGAACAGTTATTAGAAGCAGGCGTACATTTCGGACACTTAAAAAGAAAATGGAATCCTGCCATGGCTCCTTATATTTTCATGGAGCGCAATGGTATTCATATCATTGATTTACATAAAACAGTTGTTAAAGTAGATGAAGCGGCTGAAGTACTGAAAAACCTGGCCCGTTCGGGCCGGAAAGTGCTTTTCGTAGCCACCAAAAAACAGGCGAAACAAATCGTCGCCGACAAAGCCACCGCCATCAACATGCCGTATGTGATTGAACGCTGGCCCGGTGGAATGTTGACCAATTTCCCAACCATCCGCAAGGCGGTGAAGAAAATGTCAACCATCGATAAAATGAGTAAGGACGGTACGTTTGATAACCTCTCCAAAAGGGAGAAACTTCAAATCACACGCCAACGCGCCAAATTGGAAAAGACATTAGGCTCTATCGCCGACATGACCCGCCTGCCTGCCGCGCTGTTCGTCATTGACGTATTGAAAGAACATATCGCCGTGCGTGAAGCCAACCGATTGGGAATACCGGTGTTCGCCATGGTTGATACCAATTCCGATCCGAACAATATCGATTACGTGATTCCTGCCAATGACGATGCGACCAAATCCGTCGAACTGATTCTCGGCGTAGTCTGCGAAGCCATGCAGGAAGGAATTTTGGAAGGCAAAGCCGTGGCAAAAGACGACGCCGAAGCCGACGAAAGAGAAGAAGCTGCGCCGAAACGCGAACGTAAAGGCCGCACTTTAGCAAAGAAAGAACGCACCTATAAAGAAGACGAAGAGGCATTGAACGCCGCCGTCATCTCGAAGGTAGCGAAAGATTTAGATGAAGACTAATGAACCAACAATTAAAAAAATAAGATTTATGGCAGTTACAATGGCTGATATTGCCCACTTGCGCAAAATGAGTGGAGCAGGAATGATGGATTGCAAAAAAGCACTGGAAGAAGCAGATAGCGACTTCGAGAAGGCTATGGAGATAATCCGTAAAAAAGGTCAGGCAGTGGCCGCAAAACGTTCGGATCGCGATGCTTCCGAAGGTTGTGTATTAGCCGCTGACAAGGAAGATTTCGCGGCGGTTGTCGCCCTGAAATGCGAAACTGATTTCGTCGCAAAGAATGCGGACTTTGTCGCATTAACACAAGATATTCTGGATGTTGCAATAAGTAAACGACCGGCTACCCTCGCAGATTTGCTGGCCACGCCGCTGGCTAACGGTCGTTCGGTAGAAAACCTTATCACAGAGCGTATAGGGGTGACCGGCGAAAAGATGGAACTGGGCTTTTACGAATATGTAACCGGCGCAGCAACCGTTTCTTACATCCACCTGGGAAGTAAGTTGGCTACAATCGCTGCATTCAACCAACCGCTGGAGCGTCAGGTAGCACGTGACGTCGCTATGCAGATAGCAGCAATGAATCCGGTTTCCGTAACACCCGACGAAGTTCCGCAGAACGTCGTCAATACGGAATTAGAGATTGCACGCGATAAAGCCCGTCAGGCCGGTAAACCCGAAAACCTGAGTGACCGTATAGCCGAAGGCGCTTTGCAGAAATTCTACAAAGACAGCACTTTGTTGCAACAGGGATTTATCAAAGACCAGAGCATTACCGTTCAGCAATACTTGCAACAGCAGGATAAAGCGCTCACGGTAACAACGTTTAAGCGCGTTTCCCTGAATGTTGAATAATTGAACATTTTATATTTAAAA
>JAISJX010000085.1 GCA_031261145.1 Tannerella sp. | reverse complement strand
CATATTGAGCGTCATATCGGCCTCGAACGCTTCCTGATAATTCTTCAGAAATTCGATAAAGAACCGGGAGGTAAAGATACAAATCAGAAAAATACCGAAGATGAAACCTTCCTTTTTCCAGGCATCCTTTTTGAAATACAACCACCTGCAAAGGGCGAACGTCAACAGGTAACACAGGGCTTCATAGATTTGCGTCGGATGACTGGGCGCTGAAAAAAGAGGTTCGGCTCCCTGTCGCCATGCGTGAAGGTTTTCAATAAAACGGAAGCCCCACGGCAAACCGGTTTCATGACCGTAGATTTCATGATTCATCAGGTTGCCCAGACGTATCAGGGCGGCCACCAATCCCGTAGGCACGACTAATTTGTCGAATGTCCAGAGCATACTCCTGTGCGACACGAACCGGGAATAAAAATAGATGGCGATAATGATACCCAACACGCCGCCGTGACTGGCCAGCCCGCCTTCCCACACTTTCAGAATCTCGACCGGGTTGGCCAGGTAATAATCCGGATTGTAAAACAAACAATGCCCCAGACGGGCGCCGAGGATGGTGCCCGCCACGGTGTAGTACAGCAACGGATCCAACCAGTTAGGGTTAAGTCCTTCTTTTTTCCACATGCGCCCGACGATATGATAACCGGTGTAAAAGCCGATGAGAAAAGCGAGCGCATACCAGCGTATTTCTTTTGATCCGATCGAAAAAATAGCCGGATCGACTGTCCAGGTAATTTCTGCTAATGCCATAATAAAAAGTATTTCCGGTGACAAAGGTAGTGATTCCTGTTTAAACTGAAGATACTGTAAAGCGAAAAAAATGAGTCGCCGGCCTGATTTCAAAAAGGGATTCCTCCTTTTTGCCGCCCGGCGGATACTAAAAAGAGCAGACCCGAAGGTCTGCTCTTACATTAAAAATATGAAAAAAAATCGAGGCAAGAAAGCCTCCTTTTTTGGGATTCAATTAGTCAGTGACAGTGATGTCTAATGTTTCTTCGTGTATTTTTCCGTCTATATGAAGCATCTGAATGGTCAGGCTAAAGGAAGCTCCCGTATCCAAGATACGAAAAGCGCCCAATTCATCAAAAACATCAATATCGGTTGATCCTCCGTCATCTATGCGGTAGTTGTAGACATTACCACCGTTTGTCGCGTCAAACCCAACGGTATACAGTTCACTTACTTTTATCGTACAAGCTGAACCGGTAACCGAGACCGTGCTTCCACCGGCAGACCTGAGAGTAGCCACACTTGCCGGCGTAATAGCTGTTGGCGAGGTGATGTTGGTAGCTGTAATCGAAAATGAAGAATAATTCGATTTGACGCCAGTACTGTTTTCCAGATAATAAACGGCGTCTGCCCTGAATTTACTTCGGAAATTATTATTTATCCCGGTTGTATTCTCGTAAGTTTGATTCGTTACAGATAACGGTACATAATAAATGGCGCCTCCGGCAACCTCGCTTGCTTTGGTCAATAATCCTGTATATTTGACGGGAGTTCCTGTCTTTAACGGCAATAACTCGCCATTTGAGTTCTTTAATGCGAGACCTGGATTCGCGTCGCCGCTGATTACAAGGGCGGCTTTGGCAATCAATAACTGTTTGGGTTTGATTGTATCCGGTCCGACGCCGATCCATTCGGTCAACTTTGCAGAATTAGTCACATCGTAGATAGAATCAATATGCCAGTATTTTACATCCAAATCACCGAGCGTAGAAGGCTCCATTCCACTTAAAGAGATACTGTTGGTCGGGTTGGCATTGTATTGGAAACCGATAAGACCGATACTTCCCGAAGCAACCCCTCCGGCAGGATTTTTAGGCAAAATAACTTGTTCAAACGCAGTCCCGGTTACTCCTTTTCTCACCCATAAAATCCATTGATTGAGATTGTCCGGATTATCGGTCACATACGCCAGAAGATTGCTCACTACCGGATAGGTCGTTTCCCGTTCATTATAATTGCCGGCAGCATCCAAATCATAAACGACCCAGTATCCCGAAGGACTGATATCCGGCGAAGGGGCGGATTTGCCCGGTAAACCGGCTCTTGGTATGGCCACGGCTTCCGGTTCCACTTTCTGACCGTTCATATACCATAAACTGTCTTCACGGGTACCGGTATGGTATCCGGGGCCAATTACCCACATCGTACCGGCTGTCCCGTTGGTAATTGTAATCGTAGTATTGTCACTGAAACGAATAACATAACCGGTCGAAGTAGGTTCTACCGAGCTAATAGACTTCAAATTGTTCAGTTTGGAGTTGATCGTCGCCACCTCACTCCTGACCCCCTGTAACAGAATATCATGCGCTTTGGAAGCGCTGTCAAGGACATTCGTTCTCCTTATCAGGCTGTAAATATCATCATCGTAGCTTTTGCCGCATCCGGTGAAGAGGGCAGATAGTACGAAAACAGAAAGGATCCCGGCTATTATGCTTTTTTCCAAGTCAAATTTTGTTTTCATATTCATATTCATTCATTTAATGTTTACTAATTAACTGTTATCGCCTCCTGTTTCTTTCAAACAAAGACGCGGCTAAGTTACTACTTTTTTATTACATAAGCGCGTTTTTTTCGCTTTATTTCTTTTTTTCGCTTTTCTTCGCAATTGCGTCCATAAATTTGGACGAATTTTCGCGGTTTTTATCCAAAGAAAGAATATCTTTGTGGCGAAATTAAATTTTATAGATATGAAGAGTAAATTATTTTTTTTGATGCTGTTAACGGCCGTATGCGCCGTGTTTACGTCATGTAGCAAGGATGACGATGATAATTACGGAAAGGCAATAGCCGGAACGTATGAAGGTCAATTACTGATGGCCGGCGCTACCGTAGTTCCGAATGCTCAGATTGTGATAACCAATGATGGAAATAACCAAGTCACCCTGAAAATGCAGGAAACGGTACAGTCTTTAAACGTAAATATTGCGTGTGCGTCTAAGGTTAGTTACACGAACAAGCAATATGTCGTTGCGGGAAATACCTCTTTCAATATGGATATGGGTATCGGAGTCACTGTTCCAATTCCGGTGAAAGTTGACGGCACCATTGACAAAAAACACAAGGCTTACATACATATCTATGTAGAAGTTCCCGCCTTAGGCGCCATTGAGGTCATTTACGACGGTAGCAGAAAGTAAAAAATGAAAAAAATACTTGCGTGCTTAGTTGCAGGGATGGTTATTTTCGCCTCCTGCATTCAAGAGGAAGCCCTGAATCCCGAAGCCGATATTCTTGCGCTCATTTTTCCGGACAACAGTCTGCGGACGGATGGCGTGGAAATAAACAATGA
>JAISJX010000064.1 GCA_031261145.1 Tannerella sp. | reverse complement strand
AAAAAGAAATATAGATAACAAGTAAATGATTATTGATTTAAAAGGAAAAGTAGCCGTTGTAACCGGCGGCGGCGGAGTGCTCGGAGGAAGTATCTCGCGGAGTTTAGTCGAAAATGGCGTGAAAGTAGCCATATTAGACATCTTTCAGGAAGCGTTGGACAAAAGAGTAAATGAACTCAAGCCGTTGGGCGAGGTGATCGGCATCCGGTGTAATGTGCTGGATATGGACAGTTTGGAAAAGGCGCGGCAAGAATTACAGGCGCTTTGGGGTCGGGTAGATATTTTGGTCAATGCCGCCGGCGGGAATCTTCCGGGAGCGACGTTGGGTGAAGATCAGACTATTTTCGACATGAAAGTGGAAGACTTCAACCGGGTGACAGACCTGAACCTGAACGGGACCGTCTATCCATGCCTCGTATTCGGCAAATCAATGGCGGAACAGGGAGACGGCAGCATTATTAATATCGCTTCGATGGCGTGTTACTCTGCGATTACGCGCGTTCCCGGCTATTCCGTGGCAAAAAGCGGCGTCAGCATCTTCACCCAGTGGTTAGCGATGGAACTGTCGCTGAAATTCAATGAGAAAATACGTGTAAATGCACTGGCGCCGGGATTCTTTATCGGAAATCAAAACCGGGCGGTGCTGATTAATCCCGACGGGACATATACGGAGCGGAGCCGGAAAGTGCTGGCGCGGACGCCGATGAAACGGTTTGGCGACATCAGCGAATTGAACGGACTGGTTCATTTCCTGTGTTCGGAACATGCCGGTTTTATTACCGGAGCCGTCATTCCGGTGGATGGCGGATTTAGTTCATTTAGTGGAGTATAACAGCGATGGCATTAGAAAAAACATGGCGCTGGTTCGGTAAAAATGATACGGTTCCCCTGGCTTACCTGAAGCAAATGGGGATTGAAGGAGTCATCACCGCCCTGCACCATATCCCGGCAGGCGAAGTCTGGCCGGCAGACGAGATACGCGCTGTATGCTCGGAGATAGAACGTTATGGGATGCGTTGGAGCGCAGTGGAGAGTTTGCCGGTTGCGGAAGGGATAAAAATACATTCGGCAGACTATCCCCGCCTGATAGAGAACTACATCCGTTCGTTGCAGAATCTGGGTTCATGCGGCGTTGATACCGTATGTTATAACTTTATGCCGGTGCTCGACTGGGCGCGGACAGACCTGCATTTCAAAAATCAAAACGGCGGGGAATCCATGTTTTTCGATTATCCGGTCTTTGCCGCCTTCGACATCCATATCCTGCGGCGGGAAGGAGCGGAAAAGGACTATCCCGAACCCGTTCGCGAAGAGAGCCTGCAAATAGCGGAACGGCTCACTCCCGAACAAAAGGACGAGTTAGCGCATAATATCATTATTGTAACACAAGCCTTTATCAATGGCGCTGTGGACGAGAAAACTGGCGATTACAAACAGCAATTCCTGAATTACCTATCCACATACAAGCATATCGGGAAAAACGAGTTACGCACGAACCTGTCCCTTTTCCTGAACGATGTGCTGCCCGCCGCAGAAAAGGCCGGTGTAAACCTGTGCATCCATCCCGACGACCCGCCGTTCCCCTTGCTCGGATTGCCGCGTATTACAAGTACGCTGGACGATTTCCGGTGGATTTTGGCGCAAAATCCTTCCCCTGCCAACGGGATTACGTTCTGTACCGGTTCGTTGTCCGCACGCCGGGACAATGATTTAGTCGAGATAGCGAAAGAATTATCTTCCCATATTTTTTTCATTCATCTGAGAAATACCATATCTTTGCAGAACCGGAGTTTTTATGAATCCGGCCATCTAACCGGAGATGTTGATATTTTCTCGGTAATCAAGGTGTTACTGGAAGAGCAGGCTCGAAGGATAAAAGCCGGGCGCAAAGATTTCCGCATGCCGTTCCGTCCCGACCACGGGATACGCATCCTGGACGATTATTCCCGCACGGCAAATCCCGGTTATCCCTTGTACGGCAGGCTGAAAGGTCTGTCGGAAATAGACGGTATGCAACAGGCGATTGAACGAATGCTGGCGGGGGATTAACTGTAAAAAAAGAACGACCGTACATATAATTTTAACATCATAAGAAAATGAAGTATTATTATTTTTCAATTATCAGTTTATTCCTGTTGGGCGCTGCTTGTTCGACGAAAACAGGACAAAATGACACGCCGACGGGCGAGGTACGCTTGATTACCCTTGACCCGGGACATTTTCACGCGGCATTAGTGCAGAAAACTTCCTATCCGCAAGTGAGCAAAGATGTGTATGTCTATGCTCCCGAAGGGGCTGATTTAGTGGAACATCTGAAAAAGATAGAAGGGTTTAACACCCGCGCCGAAGACCCGACCGAGTGGAACGAAATCGTCTATACCGGCCCCGATTATTTAGAGAAGATGCTGGCCGCGAAAAAAGGAAACGTAATGGTCACAGCCGGGAACAACGGATTAAAGACCGGTTATATCCTGAAAACCGTTTCCGCCGGAATCAACGTATTAGCCGATAAACCAATGGCTATAAACGTCGAAGGCTTCGAGACGCTGAAAAAATGCTTTGAAGCGGCCCGCCAGCAGGATGTATTGCTTTACGACATTATGACCGAGCGATTTGAAATCACCTCCATCCTGCAGAAAGAATTTTCATTGATACCCGCCGTTTACGGCAAGCAACAGCAAGGAACACCCGATGACCCCGGAATTGTAAAAGAGAGCGTTCACCACTTTTTCAAAACGGTTGCCGGTAAGCCGCTGACACGTCCGGCGTGGTTTTTCGATACCGAACAGCAGGGCGAAGGAGTTGTGGATGTGACTACACATTTGGTTGACCTGATCCAGTGGGAATGTTTTCCGAATCAGATTATTGATTATCAGAAAGATATTAACCTGATTGATGCGAATCACTGGACGACGCCTCTGTCGCTTGCCCAATTTAAAGAAGCCACAGGAACGGATTCCTATCCCGGTTATCTGAAGAAAAACGTTTCCAACGACACGTTATATGTATATTCCAACGGAGATATTCTCTACCGGATAAAGGGTTTATACGCCAAAGTTTCCGTAATATGGAACTACACGTATCCTGAAGGCGGCGGCGACACCCATCATTCCGTCATGAAAGGAAGCAAAGCGCATCTGATTATCGAACAGGGAAAAGAGCAAAATTACCTGCCCGTTTTGTTTATAAAAGCCGTACCCGGCACTGACATAGCGTCTTATGAAAAGGAATTGCAGCAATCCATGGCAACGATAACCGGCAAATATCCCGGCATCACCCTCAACAAAATTGATTCCGATGTCTGGAAAGTGGACGTTCCCAACGAATACCGCAACGGCCACGAAGCGCATTTCGGACAAGTGACGCAAAACTTCCTGAAATATCTACAGGAGAGCGCGCTGCCGGAATGGGAAACGCCTAATATGATTGCAAAGTATTACGTGACGACGCACGCGCTGGAAATGGCTAAAAAGAAATAACATCCAAAGATGGTTTGCTTCGATTAAAAAAGGAAGGTTCATTTGAGAGAGTCGAATCTTTGAATTTTATTTATGGGAACGGATGATTTTTAGTCAGTTATGAGTAAAATAATTTGACTAAATAATCATGCCGCTTCCGAAACAGAGATGGCTCTCCTTATCATACACAACGGCAAATTGCCCCGGAGCAATTCCCTGTATTTTATTTTCGCTTTCGATGCGATATAAATCACCTGTACGCCTGATTTTTCCATGGGTAAATTCAGGCGTATGGCGGATTTTAAAGGTAATGTCTTTGGCGTCGGCAAACGCGCCCCAAGGGTCTTCCGTGATGAAATGGAAGCCTTGCATATCAATCGTCTTTCCATATTGGGTTTCAGGATCGTACCCGTTCGAGACAAAGACAATATTCCGCTCAATATCTTTCTGAATCACAAACCATGGGCCGCCACTCAATCCCAGACCTTTACGCTGACCAATCGTATGAAACCAGTATCCGTTGTGTTGTCCGATAACTTTACCCGTTTCGAGTTCAACAATCTTACCCGGACGCTGTCCGAGATAACGATCGATGAAATCGTTATAATTGATTTTGCCCAAAAAACAAATACCCTGGCTATCACGCCGTTGAGCGCTCGGCAATGATTGAGCCGCTGCAATAGCGCGTACTTCTTTTTTCAGCATGTTACCGATTGGGAACATAAGTTTTGAAACCTGCAAATTCGTGATTTGTCCTAAGAAATCGGTTTGGTCTTTCACCGGGTCTTTCGCTGTGGAAAGCCATGTTTTCCCGTTTATTTCCGTGGTGGTAGCATAATGACCGGTAGCAATCCTGTCAAAATCTTTACCCCATTTGTCTTCAAAACAGCCGAATTTGATATATTTGTTACACATCACATCCGGATTCGGCGTCAGACCCCGTTTCACCGATTCGATGGTGTAACTGACCACTTTCTCCCAATATTCCTCATGCAGGGAAACCATTTCGAACCGGCATCCGTATTTTTTGGCAATAAACGAAGTGATTTCAATATCCTCCTCCGAAGGACAGTCGATAAAACCGTCTTTGTCCTCCATTCCGATACGGATATAAAAGATAACCGGTTCATAACCGGCTTCTTTCAATTGGTGTACGACCACTGAACTATCCACCCCCCCCGATACTAATGCTGCAATTTCCATTCTTACTTTTCCGGATAAACG
>JAISJX010000040.1 GCA_031261145.1 Tannerella sp. | reverse complement strand
GGTGAATCCGTCAAGCGTAGCCCCGTCCGTGCGGACAAAAATGATAACATGATACACATTATCGCCGGCCAAAACGGAAAGGGCGCGATTTGTCGCACCCGATGCCGCATCCGTCCGTTGCGCAAGTTCGGTTTCCGTACCGGCAAAGCCGCCGAAAAGATGAATATCCTCTTTGACGACAAACGCATTCGTACGATTCCCCGGACTGATGGCCGTAAGGTTATCGGCCGGACGGTTGGGCGTGTAAGTCCCGGCAGCCACCCAGACGGTATCGCCCGGAGCGGAAGCGTTTATCACAGCCTGAAGGTCGCCCGAAGCGTCCGCCCACGAAAGACCGTTACCGGTAGCGCCGGCTTTCACAAAACGCACGGTAGCCGACCCGGCAGTCGCACAAAGAAGCCATGCGACAAGCGCCAAAAACGGAAAATGTATATGTTTCATAAGTCAAAGAATTAGTAGAAAGTGCAAATATAATTCAAAAAATCAAGGATTCAAAATGTCTGAACCAGGATTTATAGGATGAAAGGATTGGCAGGATGGTGTAGCCTTCATCCTGTAATCTTGCGAATCCTGATTCAGACAATTGGAAAATGTCATACCAACGATTGTTAATTGTTAATTGAAAAAGTTGGTATTTAAAACTTTTTTGTACTTTTGTTGAGTTTTTGGAAGTGGATATGGACAGAAACGCATTAACTAAAAAATTAAGTGATATGAATACGAAACGGAAACAATTGATTATTGCGCGATTGAAGACTTGGGGTTGGGCTATTTTATTTCTCATTGCCTGGGCGCTTTTGCAGGTAATTCTTTCGCTGCCTTTTTTAAATGTACTCTTGGATGAAACAACCGAAATGATGTTTTTGGGTACGGTTGTGTCGTTGCTTTCCACGTTAATATTCGTATTTATATGGACGAAGTTTATTCATAAGGATAAATGGCTGGATATAGGTTTGAGGTTTGGCGCAAAATGGAAAGACCTGTTATGGGGTATGCTTTACGGAGCGACTGCTATTACGGCCGGTTTTCTGATTTGTTGGGCGACAGGGCTTATTCAGGTGGAATCCGTCCGGTTTACGCCGAAACTATTCCTGATACTGTTACTTTTTATCCTCGTGGCGTTTAATGAAGAAATTCTTGCCCGGGGTTATCTGTTGCGCCGTTTTATGACGGTCTATCCTAAATATATAGCGCTGGGTATAACCGCCCTTCTATTTATGTCGTTGCACTTGGCCAACCCGAACCTCAGTACGGTAGGAATGATAAATCTTTTTCTGGCAGGCTTGCTGCTCGGTATTTATTATGTTTACAGGCAAAATTTATGGTTTCCCATCGGGTTGCACTTTACATGGAATACGTTTCAAGCTATATTCGGTTATAACGTCAGTGGACAAAACCTCGGAAATGTGCTTGTTCAGCGCCCCATTGAGGGGATGGACTGGCTGACGGGCGGCGCTTTTGGCTTTGAAGGCTCGGTGTTGTGCAGTGTGATTGGCGTCGTATGTGTGATAGCCGTTTATTTACAATATGGCCGTCAGACCGAAGTGCCTGTTGAGGATGAAGATTTGGAGGCGCTTGCTTTTCAGGCCGAAACGCTTACGCCGCTTACCTTGCTTGATGACGATGAACTGGAATCTTTGGATGATTTGGAAGCGCCGGACATTCCGGACGAGAAACGTCCCGAAGAGTTCTGATACTTTTTATACACTGTTTTAGAATGAATATGTTATTAAACCGGAGAACTTTTATTTCGTTACTTCTGTGCCTGTCTGTGGAATTTATGTATCCTCAGGAAAACATCCTGCCGGACAGCCTGTCGATCCCGGAGGCGGAAACTCCCGTTGTTATTAAAAAAGAAAAGATAAGTATTTACGATCTCCCATACTCTTTTGGCGAGAATCATCTTGATTACAAACAACTCAGGAATAATACGCTGTTGATGGTCGGAGGCTGTGTTGTGGGCGCCGCCGTTTTGTTTGTAGCGCCCGAAAGCGTGAGCCATTGGGACAGGGGCGAGATGTTAAGCCATGCCTTTTTCGATCAGTGGTGGGACAATGTGTCCCACGGGCCGGTTCATGACAGTGATGACTTTTTCCTGAATTATGTTACTCATCCGTATTTCGGCGCGGCGTACTACATGGGCGCCCGTTCCGCCGGGGCAAGCGCTCCTTATTCGTTTATCTATTCTACGCTGGCATCCACCTTTTTCTGGGAATATGGGATTGAAGCGTTTGCAGAAGTTCCATCCATGCAGGATTTAATCATCACGCCCGTAATCGGTTCGGTTTTCGGGGAGGCTTTTTATATTGCCAAAAGGGCGATTATTGCCAATGATTACTGCGTATTAAAGTCCAAATTCGTAGGACATACGATTCTTTTTGTGCTGGATCCGCTCAATGAGATTAACGGTGCATTGAACAAAAAGCTATTCAAAAAAGCCTCTTTGTCGATGTCCTCCTCACCCATTGTTTTGTCGTCCGGACAAATCACGTATCAGGTGGCGCTAAACCTGACCTTTTAAATTTCTTTCTCGCAGATTGAATGGATTTAAGCGCAGATTAAATTCACTGAAAATTGAGTATTAATGTTGGAATCTGTATTCATCTGCGCCTAAAATCGGCGGAATCTGCGCGAAATTTTTGATTCCTTGATTCCTTTTTGTATTTTTGTCGCAAATTTGAATCATCCAAAAAATAGACAGCTATGGCAAAGCAGAAAATCATTGAATTTCTTTCTCGCAGATTGAATGGATTTAAGCGCAGATTAAATTAATTGGAAATTGAGTATTAATGTTTGAATCTGTATTCATCTGCGCCTAAAATCGGCGGAATCTGCGCGAAATTTTTGATTCCTTGATTCCTTTTTGTATTTTTGTCGCAAATTTGAATCATCCAAAAAAGATACAGCTATGGCAAAGCAGAAAATCATTGAAATACTCAAAGGCGGAAAGAGGTTGGTTTCCGATGGGGCGTGGGGTACATTTCTTTATCAGAAGGGTTTGAAGCCGGGCGAATGTCCGGATGAATGGTCGCTTACGCAGTTTGAGGTCGTGAAAGGAATTGCCGCAAGTTACGTAGAGGCGGGCGCGGACATGGTAGAAACCAACAGTTTCGGCGCCAACCGGTACAAGCTGGAGCATTTCGGGTTGCAGGACAAGGTGACGGACATCAACCGGGCGGCGGCGCGTGCATCGCGGGAAGCGGCAGGCGACGACCACTATGTCATCGCATCCATCGGGCCGACGGGGAAGATGTTGCTGATGGGCGACGTCACCGAAGACGACCTGTACCGGTGTTTCCGTGAACAGTCCGAGGCGTTGGAAGCGGGAGGCGCCGACGCCCTTTGTATCGAAACCATGAGCGACGCCGGAGAAGCGGTTCAGGCCATCCGGGCGGCGAAAGAAAATACGTCCTTAGAAGTCATTGCTACGTTTACCTTTGAAAAAACGGCTCAGGATGAGTACCGCACCATGATGGGGCTTACGCCCGTTGAGGCTGTTGAACAGGCGTTAGCAGCCGGGGCGGATATTATCGGGGCGAACTGCGGCAATGGCATCGAACGGATGGTTGATATTGTGAAGGAAATACGCGCTAAATATCCGGATGTGTTCATTTTGGTTCACGCCAATGCCGGTTTGCCGGCGAATGAGAATGGCGTCGATGTTTTTCCCGAAACCCCTGAAATCATGGCTTTGCATATCCCGGCGCTCTTGGATGCCGGCGTCCATATTGTCGGCGGATGTTGCGGCACAACGCCTGCGCATATCCGGGCTATCCAGCAAATCGTAGCGCAATATAACCAACGTTCATAAATTCATAAAAGAAGGAATATGAAAACAAAAGAAGCATTTATTCCGGAGAATTATATACAGGTAAAGATAACAAATAAAAATTAAAAATCTATGAGAGAGAAAAGAATGAATGAGCATCGGGCCTATCGTTTCAAGCGGTTTGCCCGGAAGGCTTACAGTGCATTTAACAGTATGCACAAAGTAGTGAACATCGGTGTGGTAGCGGGTTGCGTACTCACATTTGCCCATGCCACACCGACATCGGCGCAGGTTGC
>JAISJX010000379.1 GCA_031261145.1 Tannerella sp. | reverse complement strand
TCCTCCTGTTTGCCGGAGGCGTTTCCAAATCCGCCGAAATATAACAGTTTCCGGTCACCCAAATACCCCATACAACCCAAGTATCGGGGGGCTATCACTGCCGACAGGTCGTATGGAATCCATTCTGTTCCGGATTTATATTCATGCAGGATACTGCTGTATTTATGAAAGCCATAGCCGCCAAACGTCACTATCAGACCTTCATTCGCCAAAAACACCCGGCTATGGTGCCAGTGGGATAATCTCAAAATACGATTGTCGTCATTGTTCCATTCCCTGGATTGAAAGTCAAATCTTACTAACAAATTGTTATCGAAATCGTATGTAATTAATTCGTTTTTAAAGGAATCATACAATATCTGGTTCGATTCGGTATTGAGGGGAATTCCTTTCGCCGTCTCAATGGCGTCGGTTGTATTCTTTTCCATGTCATATATCCATATTTTATTGTTTTTGACGAAGAAAATACGGTTTTTGGCTTGATCAAATGTAATTTGGTAATGTTCATCAGGAAGGATAAATGTTGTTTTTTGGCGCCATCCGACATGATTGTCTATTTCCCACTTGGCATGATACGCTACGGCTTTGGCTGATACGCATTTATCATAGACAATCTCCTGAGCATGCCGCCCCAGTTCCCAATGACGGACTAACTTTGCGTTTTCGTCGGAAATGCGAATGTCTTTGACTGTCATGGGAGCAATGTCTGTTGAGGAAAAGATGGTGTGCGCATTACCTCCAAAATAGATTTCAAACTCATTCAATTTGTTCAACGGGTAAGCGGCCGTTTTTTCCACTCCGTTCAGGGCGATGCTTATTTCATTATCGACCGGATTGATCCGGAAAGATACGGTTATCCATGTGTTTGCCCGAAAATCAATTTCCTGAGCCTTGTATTTCAATAAAGCCTGATTGCCCGCTACCACGGAGAATGTATTGCTGGATGTTATGTCCGAAAGCAAATCAATATTCAGCGTGTCGTTACAGATAATCCGGAAGACATATCCAAAACTCTGCGCCCATAGCCGCAGGTTCACGTCAAACGCCATTGTAAACCCATTATCAAATACCAGCGCTTCATCCGGCGTTAAATCCAAGCAGGTTCGTTTGTCCTTATCCACTTCAAATGACTGGAAATAAAGCCCTCGCCTTAACTCCATATCCGTTGCGTTCACCGGTAAGACAGCGATGAAACACCCTAAGATTAACAGATATTTAATATTTATTCGCATCTTCGCAAAGCCTATATTATTTGTCTATGCAAAAATAGAACTTTATTTTAAATATTGATACTGTTTCGTGAAATTTTATTTCAGGAAGGACTACAAATCCCATCAACACCGCGAACAATCTACGTAAATCTGCGTGAAGTAGAGACGCGATTATTCGCGCCTCAACAATTTTTCCCAAATTAGAAATTCAGTATCAGCCCGATTCCGTACGGATTCACGTCCGGCCCTTTATCCTTTTCAAAGGGGGAAACCGGCTGGTAGTATCCGTACAGGCTGAAATCATCAAAACCGATTCTTGTGATGAGGCGGAAATTCAACGGAATCGTATTCAGTTGTCTGTATTTTTGCCGGTGCGTACCCTCTGCCGTTTGGTACTTTGTTTGCGATTTGGAGTAACACTTGATCAGCCCTTCTGCGCCGCCTTCGATGAAAAAAGTCTTGTGGCGGTTCACTTTGTATTGATATTCTAAAATTAGCGGAATGGTAGTGTAGTAAAGCAGCAATTTACTGTCCTTATACGCTTTGCTTCCGTCCATGTCCGGTTTAAACTGGGCAATCCCGTCGATGTTCTGCAAAACCACATTGTCCTTGAAGTGGTAACGGCTCCAGTCGAAACCCACTCCGGTGCTGAACAGCCAGTGGTGATCAAGCGGGATAACATAGTCCATCAGGTTAAGGATGAACGAATAAGACCTGCTCTGGTTTAAATTGGCAATTTCCAATCCGTCCAAGTTCGAGAACGCAAATCCGAAACCTGTCCAGTGCGATTCGGTCGCTTTCTTTTTCCACGAAAAGATAAAATTGTACGAGTTACCGTCAAAAAATACGGAACTTTTGGGTTCGGGTTCTACGGTTTCCTGTTCGATGCAAATGCCGCCGCCTTCTTCGATCGTTATTTCCTGAGCAGATAAAACTGTTACACAAAGCGCTGTACAAATGACTGTAAATAAATACTTTCTCATGACGTTTATAATTTTATTTGTTTATTGTTTACTTTGATAAATAAATTCTTCAGTTCGTTCAATTCCCAATCTAACTGGTCGGGCGGGAAATTCCCTTTCAGATAAATCAGCGTCAATTTTTTAGACTTGCTCTTGAACAGGATATATTCGTAATCCGTTGATTCTTCACATTTTTCCAGATTGCAATAGACCGTTTCCATTTTGCCGTTTGTTTGGGAAGCGACGATGATATTGCCTTTTTCCAAATCAGCCTGCACCGCTTTTTCGATCGTTTCCTGAATTTCCGTATCGGAAGTGATAATCAAACTTTTGTAGTAGTTGATCCGGGTGTGATGTCCCAACACATCTTTGGCGAGTTCGATTAAAATGGAACCTTCCTGTTTGCCGTATTCATTGAATATCTGTTCGATATGCAGTCCGTTCTGTGCATTGGCCACTATGCAGGCCAGCGAAAAGACGGATAAGACGATTGTTTTCCTGAGTGTGTTCATACGGGTTTATTTTTGATTTGTTATTGTAAAAAAATGTCTAATGCTTCAATCTGAGAGGAATAAATGGCTTCGTTACCTTCGGAAAGCCCTTCTAATGTCTTGAGCGCTTCCGCCTGAATCAGTTCGATGTCCGTATATTTCTTGCCGTTGATAAAAACCTGTGATACAGGCTCCAAGTCAGGCCGGGAATGAAACGCGAATTTAATCCCAAGCGACAGCAGGAAACAAGCCGCCGCACCGATAGAAAACCATCGTACGATCAACCTCCGTGGGTTACGACCCGTCTGAATTGCAAGCATTGCCGCTTCTTTTCCGGGCGCAGACGAACGGTTCACTTTTTCCCTTTCCCGGCTGAAGAACCGGAACATCGGCCGGTAAACCTCCAACGAAGGCGGGATGTCATTCCCTTGAAAATAAGTCCTCAGCATGTCTTCTTCCTCTAACGAAGTCATACCCTCGAAGTACTTATTAATCCATGTTTCGATACGTTCTTTCTCTTTATTCATATTCTTTTTAATTGCACACTGTTTATTTTCAAATACTGTTCGCGCACTTTTTTCCGCGCCCTCGACAGATTGACCGTCACCGCACTGATCTGCATGCCGATAATCTCTGCAATCTCCTGAAGTTCATAGCCTTCAATATCCCTCATCCGGATGATGCACTGTTGCAATTCGGGCAGATGTTCAATGATCCGTTTGATGAGAGCCACTGAATCGGCGAGTTCCAAATCCGAGTAAGGATTGTTATCGGTTGTTCCCAGATAGAAATCATCCGCTTCGACCGTCTCTTTCCGTTCCCTGATTTTGTCGATACAACAGTTTTTCACCGTCTGCATGGCGAACCCTTCCGGATTAGCCATGTCGCCCAACTGTTCGCGAATCTTCCATAGTTTCAGGAATGTTTCTTGAACAACGTCTTCGGCATCCTCCTCATT
>JAISJX010000299.1 GCA_031261145.1 Tannerella sp. | reverse complement strand
AATTCAATACGGCGACAAGGAAAATGATTTTTTATACAGTAATTCATCCGGTAAATTTCATATATCATTCCAAAAAGCAAAAGAACTGCGTTTGCAGATTCACCATATAAGTTATCATGAACAGGAAAAAATAATTTCGGTTGGAGACAAACAGTTGATCATCCTTCTTGAGCCAAAAGTCAATGAACTTGATGAAGTAGAGGTTACATTCACTTTTGTAAATGCGTTATTGGATAAAGCTGTGTTTAATACAAAAAGAAAATTACTTACAGGACAGTACGTTTCTTATTTAGGTCATGTTATCCAAACGGAAGAAAGCAACAAGGAAACAAAAGAGTGCTATTATAAGTATTTTTCATACTTAAAGACGGTACAACCGAAAAGGGAAAAAATTTCCTATAAATTTTTTCTGACCGCATTAAAACATGTTCAATCTATACCCAAGCATCCCAAATCCTTGTTTTTGCGTGATGGAAAAGGACTTAATCTTTGGTTTCACGCAGTTAAAATGAATAATAAAACAGGCAAAGAAGATATTGTCAATTATGCAGAATTTGAAAATGATTCTCTTCTTGTTCTAACTGCTGTTTCAAAAAAAGATGGCAGAAAAAAAATCTTCTATATAAATAAATCGGATACAACGCTCCATTCATATAGTGTTTATTATGAAGCGGACAGTTATAAAAACCAAGGACTCTATAAATTCAGGGATAAAGATGTCCATTATTCTGTCCGGTTTGGTTGTATAGACGGGAAATATTTCATGTCCCATGTAAATGCTTACTTTCTTGAAGAATGTATTTTTAATGATAAAAAGAGAGAAAATATTGTCACTTTTCTGGAAATCAATCATCTTGAAATAAGTAAGAAAAAATATGATGAAATAAAAAAGATAGAAGGAAATACCCGTGAATTGTTTCTTATAGACAGTACAACTGACGAAACTTTTTGGTAGATTCTCCAAACATTGCCGTTAAAATTGAGTACAATGTTGATAAATATGATAGATTGAACGTTTTTTTTATTTGAAAGCCCAAATTTCGATGAGAATGTGACAATTTGCCGTTAAATAGCATAAAAAACGTTTTTTTGCGCGGTGAATCGCTGATTATTCTTACATTTGCGGCAGGTATTATAAAATTTAGAGACTATGCCATTTATAAAAGACATATTTAATAAACTGTTTATTATAACTTTTCTACTTGCTTTTGCACTGAAAAGCTATACGCAGGAAACGAAAATAGTATCTATTATCGGTACGGGAGATATTATGTTGGGGTCTAATTATCCGTCGGATGCGAAGTTGCCGCCCAACGACGGGAAGGATTTACTGAATCATGTAAAACCCATTTTAACGGATGCCGATGTGACATTCGGAAACTTAGAGGGCTGTGTCCTCAATTCGGGTGGAACGCCTAAACCGTGTAAGTCAGGGTGCTATTTCTTCCGTATGCCCGAACGTTATGTCAGTCGTTTGATAGATGCGGGTTTTGATGTGATGAATATCGCCAATAATCACATGGGCGATTTTGGGCCGGCGGGACGTTCCAATACGGTCAAGGCGCTGAAAGATTCGGGATTGGCTTTTGCCGGATTAAAAGATGTTTGCGAAACGGCTGAATTTGAAATTAATGGAGTGAAATATGGCTTTTGCGGGTTCGCGCCGAACACCGGAACGGTGAAGATTACGGATATAGCGTATGCCAAAAAAATCGTTGCCGCATTAGATGCAACCTGTGACATTGTGATTGTCTCTTTTCATGGCGGGGCGGAAGGCAAGGCGCATAACCGCGTGACACGCAAGGCTGAAAGTTTCTACGGCGAAAACCGGGGAAATGTATATGAATTTGCGCACGCGGTGATTGATGCCGGAGCGGATGTCGTTTTCGGGCACGGGCCGCACGTGGTAAGGGCGGCGGAATTGTATAAAGACCGTTTTATTATTTACAGCATGGGTAATTTCTGCACGTCGGGCGATTTCAATATCAGCGGGATAAGTGGTTATGCACCCATGGTGAAGGTTTATACGGATACAACGGGCGTTTTCCAATACGGGGAAATTATTTCGGCGCTTCAAAAAGATAAAACAGGGCCGGTTTTGGATGGAAATCATCTGGCTGCAAAAGAGATAAAACGCCTGACCGAACTGGACTTCCCGCAAACAGGCTTGTTAATTTCCGGCGACGGGCAAATCAAGCGGAAAGACGATCTCAATCAGGCGGCGAGCAGGATACGCTCCAAAAAATATCCTGATCTTTTGAAAAGTCCTGATCTTTTGAAGGTAACGGCCAGCCTCATTCCCAAGACCCATCTTGAATTTGCGAAAGAAACGCCCAACGAGGATACAGCCAGTCTGTTAACAGCGGAAAATTTAGCCTGTCAGGAAAACAAACCGGATTCAATAGCTTTTGTGGCCGAAGTCGATTCTCTCAAAGTACAAGTTGCGGAAGTGGATAACGTTATACATTTGGGGGCCAAGAAAAAAGCGGAAGGCGAGGACATACCGTCCATCCTGTTGGCAGGGGCTGCCAATCCGCTTGCCGAAAGTATTATCGACTATTCCAAAAATTTCTTGGGTAAGCCTTACCTCCGGGGATCGAAAGGGCCAAAAAGTTTTGACTGTTCGGGATTTACATCTTATATATTCAAACAGTTCGGCTACAATTTAAGTCCCAGTTGCGTTTCGCAGGTCAATCAGGGAACCAGAATTGATAAGAAAGAATTAAAAAGGGGCGACCTTATCTTTTTCAAAGGAAGGAACGCCCAATCGCTTCGGGTAGGGCACGTAGGCATTGTCATCTCGAATGACGGCACAGGAAATGTCACCTTTATCCATGCGTGCCGGAGGGGGGTCATTATTGAAGAATTAAACGGATCGGATTACTATAAACAGCGGTATGTGACCGGTCTGAGAGTTTTAGAAAACACAAACGGATAAGTATGAAAATAACAGCAGCTATCACGCACGAAAAGGGGCGTTTGTCAATTGAAGAGGCGGAACTTGCATCGCCCAAACAAAGCGAGGTTCTGGTCAGAATCGTTGCGTCGGGCATTTGCCACACGGACGCGGCCGGTATTCATCAATTTATACCGGTAACGCTTCCGGCGGTCTTTGGTCACGAAGGAGTTGGCGTAGTTGAGGAGGTTGGTTCGGCGGTGGAAACGCTGAAAAAGGGCGACCGGGTCATTCTAACGTTCCCATCTTGCGGTACGTGCGATTATTGCGTCGGCGGACATCCGTACGCTTGCGACCATGTGAATGAATTATTCTTTGACGGGACGTATAAGGATGGAACAAAGCGTATTTCGCAAAATGGGAAAGAGGTATCTTCGTTCTTTGGCCAGGGCGCTTTTGCTACGTATGTGGTGGCTGACGCCCGGAATGCGGTGAAAGCGGATGTGGATTCCGATGAAGCGCTTTCGTATCTTTGTTCTTTGGGCTGCGGCGTGCAGACGGGTGCGGGCGCCGTACTGAACGGATTGAAGCCGGAAGCGGGTTCTTCGTTGGTGGTCTTTGGCTGTGGCGGCGTTGGTATGAGCGGCATTATGGCCGGCGTGATTGCCGGTTGCAGCAAGGTGATTGCCGTCGATGTCGTACAGGAAAGGCTCGCGCTTGCCAAAACGCTTGGCGCCACGCATGTTATTAACTCACAGGAAACGGATGCAGCGGCGGAAATCCGGAACATCACCGGAGGCGGCGCCGGTTACAGCCTTGAATCGTCGGGCGAACCGTCGGTGTTGCTTCAAGCGCTTTCGTGCCTGAAACGCCTTGGGAAATGCGTTCTTGTCAGCGTCACGGGGCCGGTTGAAGTCCCGATACCCCTTGAGATGAGCCTTATGAATCCAAGCGTCACGCTGATGGGGCTTACGGAAGGCGCATCAAACCCGCAAGTCTTTATCCCGAAATTAGTGCAGTTCTACAAAGAAGGCAAACTGCCTGTGGACAAACTTGTGAAATTCTACGATTTCAACGATATTGAAAAGGCGTTTGAAGATTCGCACACGGGAATCACGGTCAAACCAATCCTGCGGATGTAGAAACTGCTGCAACGTTTATTTTCTCCTATTTCACCACGATTTTCCGGCTCATGGCGCCCAACGGTTTGGTTAGCGTCAGGATATATACGCCCGGCGGCAGTTTCACGTCGAATGCAAATTCGGACAGCCCGCCCGGAAATACTTGACGCGGAAGCAGTATCCTTGCCGGACTGCCGGTAAGCGTGTATAGATTCAGCTCTGCCGTTTCCGGCCCTGCAAGTTCAAACTTTACGCCGAACTGTCCGGATGACAGCGTCGGACTTACTTCAAACAGCCTGCCCGTTTGTTGAACAACTTCCATCCCGGCGCTCCCGCTGATGCGGATGAAAATGGGACTTTCCGTCAACCTCACCGTGTTTCCCGTTTTCATTGCGTTTTCTAACTCATACATGGGTGTTCCGTCCCACCGGCAGCACTTTATTTCGTTCAGGTTCCAGGAGGACGGGAAACGGTAATCGTACGTTTTCTGTTCATGGTCGCCGGTCGTTTTCGCCCATAAGACGTAAACGTAATCATCACCGGCCGCCGAATAAAACGCGCCTCCGCCGGCTTCGGCAGGCAGATTGAGGGTTTGCGACTGCGTTGCGTCGTAAGTCCGTTCGCCTATCCACTGATAGGCTGTGCGCCAGGCGATGGCCGATTCAGTCAGCGTTACCTGCTGGTGCGCCTTGTCGGGCAGGTACTTGTACAGCCCCATCGCCTCGTAGGCATCGGTGATAGACGCTTCCGGTGCGCCCTCGTAGGCGCCGAAAACGTAGAGCGCACGGATACCGACACGCTGGCCGGCGACGATCGATTTGACGAGGTAGTTGCGTTGCGCCGCGTCCGAACCGATGAGATCGTCGAACGACTTGCGGGGGATATTTGTCTCCGTAATAATGTATTCCTTGCCGGGGTACGCCGTTCCGTAGCCGTAGCGGGCGAGGATTTCCTGAAAATAGTCTTTGCGGTCGGTAACGGTTTGCACCGCAGCATCCGAGTTCCTGAAATACTCGAACCATCCGATCTCGTTGCTCCATCTCCGCAGGTAGTACATCGGGTAAATATGATAGCTGACGCAGTCGAACCATGCGCCTCCTTTTTCGGGATACTGCGCCGTCACTTTCCCCCGGTCGGGATTATCCGTATTGCGCAGCACCGCGTCCATAAAACTGGCGTAACCGATTCCGCCCAGGCAGACAAAAGCATCGGGGTCAAGCGATTTAACCACTTCATACGTGATACGCAGCATCCGCACGTAGGACTGTATCGGCGCACGGAGCGCAGCCAGATCGCACGGGTCGGGATCGTTGTCCCACCAGTTGCCCGCTTCGCCCGGATCGGCGTCGCCGTGACCCGTCCATGTGTAATCCGGCTCATTCCAGACCTCCCAGAATTTCACCTGACCGCCATAGCGTTTCACCACCTGATAGACGTAGGACGCATAGTAATTCTGTTCGTTCACCGGCGTCCCGTTCGCGCCGCCGTCCCAGATCGGTTCATACAGGTTCGCAAAAACCTCCGAACTCGCCTCCGTGCAATAGCGTTTGTTTTCCTTGTGCTTGTCCGACGGGTAGCCGATGAATACCGTATTATCCGAAGCGCCGTTCTGCGCGTAATGACGGAAGGCGGATACGCGGATGTCGTAGCCCCACTCCTCTACAAAATATTCATACAAAGCGGGTCGCAGACTGTTGACGCCGATGCCCGCGATATGCAGCCGTTCGTTGCCGGTGAGAATATCGGCAATATCCTCGTCTTGCCAGCCTTCGCCGCGCCAACCCATGTTGGAACCGTACAGGAAAGAACCGTTGTAAACGTTCGACACCGTGTTTGCATTAAAGTCGATCTGCGCAACGACCGGCTGAATGGATGCTAAAATTACTATGATAAAATACTTTAGATGATTCATCGCTTATTCCTCCTTCTTTTATTGAGTACAAATATAGTCATTTTTCCGTTCACAGACTTGTCGAAGGGAACATTTCGTAATATCACCATATAATCCTTGAATTTTGGAATCTTTGAATGCTTTAAATCACAAATAACGTTAATCGCGGTAAAATTTTCAACAAAACATTACTGATTACTAAAAAAGACTACCTATTTTTGTCGCAGATTGGAAATTTTTTAAAATGAAGGCTCTTATTTTACATATCGAATCGCAATATTACTTTAGCGACCAAAATTTGGCCGTTCGCCGTTATTTAAAGGATTCATACGGAGGGAAAAAGAAAAGCAGCCGCACCGGAAGAACAGTAAGCAACGGGTTATATTATTTATAATGTTTGTGATATGAAAAAAATACTTTTCTTGGTCTTGTTATGTTCCTTTTCCCCGGCTCATGCCCGGCAAAAGGGGACGCTGTATGCCGTTATTGTGGGCGTATCCGAATACCGGCACATCAGCAACTTGGTCTATTCACACCGGGATGCGCTGGAAATGTATGATCTGCTGAAATTGCAGACCGCGCCGGCGAACCTGAAACTGCTGACTAACCGGCAGGCTACGAAAGACAGTATTCTCAGCGCTATGAACAGCCTGTTCACACAAACGAAACCGGAAGACATCGTTATTTTCTATTTTAGCGGACATGGCAC
>JAISJX010000205.1 GCA_031261145.1 Tannerella sp. | reverse complement strand
CAAAGAAAATACGGAGTGTTTTACTACAAATTTCAATAGGCGCATTAGAGTCATATAAAATGTCTGATCTGGATGATTTAAGTCAAGTTTTTAAAAATTCTTTTTCTGATTCAGTCAATTTAAGATGGGGAATGCAAATAGACGAACGATTACCTGTAGATGAAGTTAAACTATCCTGCTTATTTACAGGAACCGAAGCCGATGAAGTTATTGAATATATTGATACGAGCAAAATAACATCACAGTGAAAGAAAATCTCAATTCAGACTTATATTTATTTCATCTGAAATATCCCTAAAACACGCTCGCTGTTTTAGGATTGTAAATCCCATAGTCTGCGTCAGTCCATCGGCACTTCCCCTGTTCGGGTCCCATCTCTGCGACAGGGATGGGTTGAAGATGATACTCGGCAATCTTTGCATCCAAATCATTTATCGAACCTGGCGTATTCTGAGACACCTGCACATTGTTTCTTCCGATCAGGTAATCTTTATCCGGTGGCGTCGCCATCATTTGGTGAATGAGTTGCCCCTGATAGCCCGACATCTGTCCATAAGCAATATTATCCAGTATTACGGTAATTCCCGGCTCTGTGGCCAAACGAGTCAGGGCAGGGTAGCGTTCGAGCCAATTTGGGTCGGTAAATATCAGCTTTAAGTCCGTTGCATACATTTTACCATCTTCCGGCGAATCCCACCACGAAGGGTCGTATCGAGTAGGAATACTCCAATCTTCGTGTCCCCAATCATCCCGTGCGCCGAAGCGGTATATCAAACTAACCATATAAGTACAGTTGTAGAATACATTATTTTGTATCCGATTATCCCGGCCTCCATGTATGTTGATTGCTCCGAAATCTTCACGGCCAACCCGTTCAAATACATTCCCGTAAATAAGCTGATGTGAGATGGCATCATCTAACCGGATGGCGGCGGAATGTTCAAAAACTTCGCTTTTAATGTCAGCCCAGTAATTGTAGCGGATAATATTGCCAATCACTGACATATCTTGATAACTTTCACAAGCGCCCTGGTCGCCCGATTCTCTGACGAGGTCTGAAAATTGATTGTACTCAATAACCATATCATTTGTTTTGAAATCAATTGCCGAGCTTGGGGCGTGTTGCATACGGTTATGTGCTATCCGTATGCCACTTCCTGAAGCATCTATCGCACACTCATAAACGTGCTTGAACATAGCCCAATATTCGATCACATTATTGTCGATGAGGATATTCGACTGTCCTAAAACGGGTCTGGTATTACTGCGGGCGGAAATTGCCGACAAGCCAAAATTGGTGAACCAACAGCCTGTAATGCGATGATTGTTGGAGGTGGACGTCGTACCTTCGGTCAGCCTCCAGTTATAATCTCCATCCATTTTGACGCCATATTCACCGAAACAGCGAACGATACAATCTTTTATCGTAATATCACTGGTGAGTGTTCGGGTAATTAACCCTGTTGTGCTACTCCACGCTGAGTTTTCCAATATTTTAAACGCCGAACCTCTGCCTCCCTGAAAAACTATGGATTCAAACGTGATAAAGGAACAATCTTTAATCTCCACCATATCCGCCCCCAAACTGGTAAGACTTGCCGAGCCGTCAGGTGGTGTTATTCCCGCAGGTGTCCACCAATATAGCTTGTTATTTGTACGGTCGATATAGTATTCTCCTTCCTGGTCTAATTCGCAGAGCAAATTAAATGCAAAATATTTCGCCTTTCCTTCGGAATAAACCGGTCCATAGCCGTAATGATAACTTCCGTAATTATGGGAGATATTCAGCGTAGTTGCGGAAATAGCGGTTACTTTTTGAATAGCATATTCCCATATCTGACTCCAGTAACCTCCAAGATAAATATCGCCCGGTTCATTTTCCCAGTTTGTCAGCCTTGCAGCATCGGCGCTGTTAACAGTGCAGGAAGTGTTTGTCCCCGGCGAACTTACTATGCTTTCAGTGCTCGTAAAACCTCCATCTGCTGCATCTTTATTCGGATAGCGGGCTAAAGTTTGTACACTGCCCTTGTATATCAGCAAACTTCCGGTAGCCGTACCGGGGTCGTCATAGTCGGATACCCCGCTTATATCGGCTACATAGACATTATTCAGTGCGGCAGCAGGCAGCGTGCCGTAGTTTACATCAGCATCTGTGATTTTCGCCCAGCCGGAAATTGCCGCATCGCCCTTGAATACCGGCATATTATTGGCATCTTGTGCTTTGAAGGTCAAGACGGAAGTAGCAGTACGCGAATCGGCGTAGGTAAAATTGGCCGTTGTCGTCATTGGATATTCACCGGGGGCGAAAAGAACGGTAACAGCCTGATTTTTATAGTTGGCAGTTGCTTTTGCACGTGCGCCATCCAAGGTTTTAAGAGCGGTAGAAACAGATGTGCCCGCATCGGTATCGTTTCCGTCGGGAGAAACGTAGAGGGTGGTCTGCCCGTTTGCCATGAGCGAAATGGACATCAGGATGATTACAAGTATATTTTTTACGCTATTCATGAGCAAATTATTTTTTAAAGTTTACTATTGTACGATGATTTTTCGGATCTGAACTTTTTTATCCACCGTCTGAATCTTTATCAGATAAATCCCGTTGGCATGAGGCGCCGTAACTTGAATGCTGAGCGCGTTCCCGCCGGTTTGCTGTACGACGTTTTGCCCCGTTACAGAAATAATTTCCATGAAATGAATCTCCGCCTCGCTTTCAATCGTTATTTTTTGCCCCGCATGAACAGGATTGGGGTACAATTTGAAGTGAAGTTTGTCAATGTCTGCGGTGGCAGTTTCCGAATCGTCGCCGGAATCATCACCTGAATCATCGTCCGGTTCGTCGCCGGAATCGTCACCTGAATTGTCGTCCGGTTCATCGTCCGAATCGTCCGGTTCTTCGCCAAAAGTAACGCTAAAACAGGCGTAACAGTCGTTCCATCCATCGGTGGACATCAGCACATAATCGCCTTCCCCGTCAATGTCATACTGATACTGATTCCGCCCGATTTCATTTGCATCGGCAAGACCACCCTTATACAGTCGTGTGAAAAGGAAAGCGTCATCCACGCGGACAGTCACCTTTCCGACTGCATAAATTTGTCCGTCTTGCAGTTTGTTGCCCTGCTGCCACTGCGCTTTCCAATGGGAGAGCAAGGGTTTGGCCGTCGTTTGGTCGTCAATCAGGATATGAGGGTCGTGGAGCCGCTGTACAGTCAGCGTTTTGTGATTTGTAACCGTTGTCCAGTTCGCCACCGACCGTTTGTGCCAAATGCCCGCCACGTCAATCTGCACAAATTCACGCCCGGTAAGCGCTCCATACCCCTGCAACTGAGAGTATGCAGGCGGCAACCACGCATTCGGATCCCCCTGAAAACCGACAAAAGGCTGGTCGGAATTGATGAGTTGCAGGGTAGCCACATCGACATTGGCAGGAATCAGGTACTTTTTGCTCTCTTCGCTGTGAACAAGGCGCGCAGTACCGCCGTTTTCCAGCGACAATGGCTCGCTTGCGACCGGTTCGTCCAGTATCCTCCAATTGGCAGGAATACCCGTAAAAGCCTTCTCCGTAGGGCGGAACTCCTGCGCATAACCGCTACAGACCGCCACAAACAGGGCAAAAAGAACTATTCTATACTTCATATCCGATGTTTAAAATTCAGGAACAAAGATATAAATTTTTAT
>JAISJX010000166.1 GCA_031261145.1 Tannerella sp. | reverse complement strand
ATAAGGCGAGACAAAACCATCAATCACCACCATAGGGGTACCACCGCCACGGATAGATATAGTCGATTTTTTATTGATGCCGCCACCTGATTGGGTGACAATCAGCCCGCTTGCACGGCCGGCTAAAGCATCTGTTATAGAGGCTACAGGCAAATTCTTCATCTTACTCGCATCCACTGTAGAAACTGACGTTGTCAAGTTCCTTTTTGAAGTGGAACCATACCCGACCACAACTACTTCATCTAAATTTTGCTGGTTTTCTTCCAGCGTAATAGTCAAAGAGGTTTGGTTCGTGATATGAATTTCCTGCTGTTGGAACCCAACATAAGTAATAACCACCGTGGAACCGGAGAAAACCTGAAGGTTGAATTTCCCGTCCATATCGGAGATAGCCCCGTTGGTTGTGCCTTTTTCAATGATATTCGCACCTATGATAGGCTCACCGTTCACATCGGAAATTATACCGGTAATCTTTTGGCCCGTTTGAGCAAAGAGAACAACTGTAGAGGTACAAATCCACACAATTAAAAGTATTTTTCGTAAAATAGTCCTATTTTTATTTCTAATTTTGTTCATATTAAAACTGTATTAATTTTTTAAAAACTTGTTGTTTTGATAAATACATACGGATTTATCTTTCGTTCGACATTCTTTCATGTCAGGAATCATGCTTCTTTTACTCCATAGGCTATAATAATTAAAGGTTTCACAATAAAAAAACAAAACATGCTGCAATATACCATAATATGTTGTAGTCTATACATTTCCAAACGTTTTCCGATATTCGCCTGCGCATACGCACTCCCCGAAAGAACTAAAGTAGCGGCCCTTTCGGCTAAAAACCAACCAAAGTCTTTCAATAGCAGGCTTTCTGAGTAATTTTGTATAAGATACCTTCTCATTATAGCTAATTATCGTTAATTTTTATGCCGCAAAGTTAGTATAATTATTGATAAGTCATCTTTTTTAGGTAAAAAAATCACTTGTTTTTTTACCTAAAAAACATTAATAAAACATAAACGGCTGATTATTTGTATTTAAACTTTCAAGAAAAGGCGCTTTTGGGTATTACAAAATTAGAATGAGGCTGTCTCATAAGCACGCAGATAACGCAGATTAGGCGGATTTTCGCAGCTATATAGAAAAGCGATATAAACAAAAACGCAGATTATCAGTATTATAATAATCTGCGTGCTAAAATACTTATGAGACAGCCCCTATTTCCCCGCAACAACTCTATAAATCGCTTTGCCCCAAAACTCACCCAAGCGGGCGGCGCCTTGTGTGTTCGGATGCAGATAGAACGTGCCGGCATTGCCTTCTTCGGGAACTAAATCGGTGGCATAGTTTGCTTTAAAAAAGTCGAATGCGTCGAAATCGCCTTTGTAAACCTGATTCGGACGGATGGCCGCGTACGCTTGGACGATTTTATCCAATTCGGGCGTATAACTTTCCAAACGTTCTAACCCGGCTTTCAGGTACATGGAGCCGTTGTATGTATTGGGGCTGTACCAGACGGGGCGATGTAATACAAATAGGGCTTTCGGATAAAGGTTAAACAATTCGTCTATAATCACTTTCACATTTGTGTAATATTGCGCGGGGGAAACAGGCGAGCCGTTTGGCCCTTTGATAGCGCTGTCGTTCGTTCCCAGCATGACGGAAAAAACCAATAACGCCTGACGGTCTCCGGCAAACGGAGCGGCGGCTTCAACCACTTTTGGGAAACGGGTTTGCTGGGCAGGCAGAAAATCCACCGTCGTCATGCCACTTACCCCCTGGTTGGAAAAACCGCGTAAATCAATATCTTTTTGCTTTGATAAATAAAGGTTTGCCTGTATGGGCGGCGCATTTTTTTCGGGTTGGTCAATAAGAGCGCCCTGAGTGATACTATTTCCGATATAGACCACATAAACAGGTTTTTTACGTTCATTCTGAGCGACTGAATAAATGGAGAACAGAATGGTTATCAACAGGAAAGCAACTTTTTTCATATACATCAATTTATTTAGCGTTAGTTTTCAAACCGCCCGGATTTCCAACGATAGACTTTCGGGGTGTCATTCAAAAAAGGTTGCACTTTTTTCCGGTCATCATCGTTGAGATATTGCAGGGTAGCATATTCGGCTGTCAGTACAGGTTCGTCCGCACTTAAACGATAATGAATCAAATCCATATCCATCAGGGAAGCAGCCGTTAAAAAAGATTCGCTGCCTCGGTCGGCATCCTTTTTGATAAACCCACCGCGGGTAGCAGGCATCCATATTTCACCGGCAGGCAGCAGCGTCCAGTCCATCGAAAAAAACTGGACTCGGCTATCGGGTGCGGGCGCATTCACGGTTGTCACAACGCAAGCGATATAGGTGTTATTCACTAACGGCAGTAGCTTGATTTCCATCGTACTGCGGTCGGTTGATTGCAGCAGCAGGTAGTCGGAGGTCAGCTTCAGCAAGGTAGAATGGCCGCTCATCGTATTTTCCAACGTCGCCGTTTTTCCCGACTGATACAAACTGACCAAATCTTTCCGCCAGGCATCGTCCAAATAGACCATATATTCGTTCGGCATCCGGATGAAAAATCCGGTTACATCTTGCGCTTTAGCGTTCAGTACCATAAAGATACCTATCATAAAAAAGAGATATTGTTTCATAACGTCCTTTATTTTGTGCCCAAATATAAGAAAATCATTCCTAATAATACCAAAAACAGATCAATTGCTTTATTCTTTAAGTTTTTTTCATGAAAAAACAACGCTCCGGCAACAAACGTTACCAATACGTTGCTTCGCCGGATCATCGAGACAATGGAAATCATCGAATCCTGATAACTCAGCGCGTAAAAATAGACCCAATCGGCGACGGCCAAAAAGACCGAGATAAAGAGAATACTCCATTTCCACACGAATGGCGTCGTGTGTTTCCGGCGCGGATACCAGAGAATCAACAGGATAAACGCCATGATTGCTAATTGATAAATATTATACCATGCCTGTACGGTCATTACATCCAACGATTTCATCAAGTGTTTGTCGTACAACCCGCTCACCGCTCCGAGTACAACCGAAAGTACGGTGTAAAAAATCCACTTATTATGCGCAAAACGAATGCCTTCCTTTTTTCCCGAAGTCGATAGCAGGTAAAAAGACAATACGGCCAACAAAACGCCTGTCCACTGGAGCAAATTCAGCCGTTCCCCGAAAATCAACATCGCACCAACCAGCGTAATAACCGGTTGCGTTGCCTTAATCGGGCCGGTAATCGTCAGAGGCAGATGTTTTATGGAAAAGTAACCCGTTATCCATGAAGACAATACAATCACAGCCTTCAGAAACACCTTCCCATGCGTTTGCAATGAAGCGGAAGGAACATATAACAACGTGCCATCCAGCAGGTTGGAATTGAAGGAAACTACCACAAAGGGCGCAAAAATCAGGCTTAACAACAAGGTATTCAAAAACAAAACCGGTATAACGGCATTATCGTCGAGCGCTTGCTTCTTACTGACCTCATAACAGCCTAATAAAAAGGCGGATACAAAAGCAAAAGTTACCCACATATTTAATAGGAAATTAAGTTTTGAGAATCGGGAATGAATATCTCATCCGGATACACAATATCCACCAAAGAAAGACCTTTCCCGGGTACAGAAGTTCCTGCCAGACAGCGGTCTTTTGCTTCGATTAGCTGCCTGAATCCGGCAATGGAACATTTGCCGCGCCCTGTATCGAACAATGTGCCGACGATGGCGCGAACCATATTCCGCAGAAAACGGTCGGCGCGAATCGTAAAAACCCACATCTCACCGGCTTGTGTCCAGCGGGCGTAATCAATGCAGCAGTTGTTCGTTTTCACATCTGTATGCAATTTGCTGAAACTTGTAAAATCCGTATATTCCAACAGAGCGTTACACGCCTCGTTCATCAACGAAAAATCCAGTCCATTCAAGGGCATCCGGTAAACCCATTCGTTGTTAAACGGGTCTTTCCGATCGGTAATAAAATATTGATAGGTACGGGAAAGCGCATCAAAACGGGCATGTGCGCCTTCCCTGACGGGAACAATCCGGCCGATAGCTATATCTTTGGGTAACAACCGGTTCAACTTTTCTGCGAGAAAAGATACATCCTGAACCGGTTCTTCGCTGTCAAAATGAGCAACCATCATCTTTGCGTGCACGCCTGCATCCGTCCGTCCGGCGCCTGTAACAGGAACCGGCTTACGCAATACCGTCGCTAACGCCTCTTCGATACGTTGTTGCACGCTTACGCCATTCGGCTGATTTTGCCAACCACAATAACATGTCCCGTTATAGGCCAAATAGATAAAGTACCGACCCATCTCTTTCAATGGAAACCCTTTCCCGTCATCATCCCCTGATTACTTGAATTTACGATTTTTATTGGGCGTCGAAGACATTTCAAAAACCAGTTCGCCGCCGTCTTTTATATCATTATAAGTGATATATGCCTTCTCGTAGGGTTTGCCGTTGAGCTTTACCGATTTCACGTAACGCATCTTGGAGCTGACCTTATCGGCTTTTATTTCCAGCACTGCATTTTTACCTATACGCACTTTCATCTCAGGGAAATAGGGCGTTCCGAACGCATATTGATCCGAACCGGGACAAACCGGATAAAAGCCCATCGCGGAGAAAATATACCATGCCGACATTTGTCCGCAATCGTCGTTACCACACAGTCCGTCAATGCTGTTCAGGTACATCTTGTCCATAATCTCGCGAATCCAATACTGGGCTTTCCACGGCTGGGACGTCCAGGCATACAGATAAGGGATATGATGGCTTGGTTCGTTGCCGTGCACATAATTTCCCATCACGCCTTCGCGGGTTACATCTTCCGTCTCGGCAAAAAACTCATCGGGCAGGTGCATGGTAAAGAGCGAATCCAACCGCTGTACAAACCGTTTCTCGCCGCCCATCTCACGGATTAAGCCGGGTACATCGTGGGGCACAT
>JAISJX010000160.1 GCA_031261145.1 Tannerella sp. | reverse complement strand
CCATTGCGTGTAGGTAGTCAGAAAACGGTCGCGGATAATTTCCATACAGGTGACGAAAAAGTCATATCGTGCACGCGAGACGTCTTCTTTGGCATTGCCGGAGAGATTGGTTATTTCGGCGCCTTGAATGGCCTGCCCCATACCGCCTACTTTGAACAGGATGAAAGGCAGGTAAGGTTGTATGTCGTACCCGCGGCGGCGTTTAAATTCCTCCAAGTAATCGGGACACCAGTTGGCGCCTTCCAATTCCATGCTGTCGCAAAACATGGCGCGGAAACTTTTCTGTCCGTTCAATTCGGGGAACAACTTATCAGACATGCGGTTGAGGAATTTCAACGTGGCTTCCTTGCTGTAGTGATTGAGTACCGGACCTGCGGCGCCCGGCGCTCCATTGATTACTGCCTGAAAACCTGTATATTTCACCAAAGCATACAAAATATGCTCACCTGCGGGCGCCGGAACAGTGACTTTGCTTTGCGTTTTGTCAAACGGAAGCCATGCAGGTTGTGTGAACGAATCCATCTGCACCGGCGCCAGACAGAGCGAGTGTAACTCACTGTTCGCGCCTTCGTAGGCATTCACTTGGGGTCTGGCTTCTTTCAACAACTCCGCCACCTCTATCTCAATGTTTGCCGGTCCCTGTATTTTCCGGCTCGTAAGGGTGAGCAGTTGCGAACGCTCGTCGCCTTGCAGGAACTCTGCACCGAAAGGCCATCCGGAACCCACGATGATGTCGCAGATGATTCCGCGTTCCGCCGCGCCTTCCAAAGCTACTTTAATCATCTCAATCCATTCCGGACTAAGCCATTGCATGGAAGGAATACCCAAATCATCACCGCCGGGAAAAGCTATCGGGTTAATTTCGACACCGCCAATCCCATTGGTTTTCAATACGTCTAACTCGCGGAGAATCTCTTTAGCCGACAGTTTATCGCCGTTCCACCACCAGCGAACAAAGGGTTTCGCCGCGCCCGGCGGTTGCCGGAACAAGGTGTACAATGGGTCGTCACTATCTGTAGAGACGGGGCGCGCCCCGTCTCTACCATCAACTGATAACGGATATACCCGTATGGCTGGTAAACCTGCCGCTAAAACCAATCCCGATTTAAGAAATGTCCTGCGGGAAAAGGACTTTGAATGATTGTTATTTTTCATTCCATTATTTATATTACACGCTTTGTATGTTAAAATTTTCTATCAAGAACAAGCGTTTTCGATATTGTTTCTCCTTTTTTCAATTTTACTGTTTCTTTATTCAATTCAAATTCGGTATCCTTCCAGGCAGTGAAAATCAGATGAGCGTTATTGCCGTTTATTGAACCGTCAATAATGACGCCTAATTTGGAATAAATGTTTTTCACGAGTATTTCGCCCTGCCATGGATTACATTTTGCGATTTCAAGTTTTCCGTACCAGTCACATATCAAATTGTTCAGGATAGATTGAGCAATCAGGCCGTTTGTTGTGTTGTAAAAAGACATTCCATAACTACGACTGGTTTCATACACCTGAATCCATTCAGGATCCACATAATCGGATTTACGCAGATTATTCCAATCTTTTAACCATTCTTGAGTATTTCCATATCTGGAACCTGCTAAAAGAAACTCACCCAAAGTCCATCCATGAAAAATCGGCGTTTTTGCATGGAATGTTATCTCATACCGAAGATCGTATGCCGTTTGTGATGGCGCAGATATTTCAGGATCAACCGGTAAATAAGCCAGCGCATTTAATTGAACAGGATGTTTTTGTTTGCCAAAATCAGCATCTCCACTACCAAGGCCAGTATAATAAAAATTTTGTGACGACAATAGCGCAGGAAATGCCAAGCCATCCAATATCTGCTGAAAAGTTCCATCCGTATCCAATCCATATTCAATAGCCCGTTGAAAACAGTATTTAGCGCTGTATAAAGCGCACAAGTAATCTTTTTGGTTGATGCCCCCCATCTCATCCTGTCCCATAGATGGAATCAAAAATAAATGCCACAATCCGTCATCACCCTTTGTACTGATGCTTTTGTAAAATTCAGCAGATTCCTTTATGAGTGGGATTGCATATTTTTGTGACCAGTTATCATCGTTTATGAAAATAGCTGTTTCATAAGCCATTCTGGCCAGATAGCCCGAATTGTGAATTTCATAATAACAGTTATTCGGTGGGACAGGATCATGATATCCGCGAAAACCGTTATAAGGAAACACCCACGGGCATAGAATGCCGCTTGCCCCTGTCAATCTTTTGGTATATTCTTTCATTCCGTCCAATTCTGCGGCAAAATGTTCGACCCACGATTTGGCAATGTCAATATTTCCTGTAGCCAAAAGCATTGGATGAATATAGGATACATCTTGTGGAAAATTGAAGGGCCATCCGTTACCCGTATAACCGCAAGGTGGCGATAAACCGATGCCGTCATTATTGTAAGATAAAAGAAACATGGCCATTGATCGTACCCACGTATTTTGCACTTCCGAGTCGGGTATCATCACACATCCTGTATTTGACCATTTATCATGCCACCACTTGACCGTTTTATTCAATGATTCTCTATTGATCGTTTTAATTGGCTGATTGACTGAAATCAATATCTCATTTTTTCCTTCCTGTAACCCGAAACGCAAATAATTGTTCTCTATCTTCACCTCGCTATTGGTTTTTATATAAACCGACGAAGCGACATTTTCACAAGTGATGTCTATTTTCCAAACACCTGATTC
>JAISJX010000151.1 GCA_031261145.1 Tannerella sp. | reverse complement strand
AATCCAAAGGTGTTATAGTTCGTTTCATTTTGGCGGAAAGTCAATAAAAAAATGCCGATTCCGCCAAAACGAATAAAATGGATTTGGCGGATATCCCCGTCCTTTCGGATATGCCGCGTTGATGGGATTGCAAATCCGCCTGACGCTGTTTATTCCCCTGCTCGGCGTAGCGCCCTTCGTTGCGTCGCTTAAAAGCAGGCTTGCAGAAATACAAAGCGGGAGCTTTGCTTTTAGCCCGACAAAGTCAATAGCCTGTGCCGAACCCGGGCGGCGGGCGTTTGAAAAAAGGTAAGTAATCAATTTTAAAACGCTTGCCAACTTTTTTAAAAAGGCGGCAGGCTTTTTAGGAAACGGTGGCGAGGAATTTTAGAAATGATAAAAATAGATAGATGTGAATGATATAAAATGATTTTAATTAAGAAAAAGTATTATCTTTGCACAAAAAAAACAGTAACAATATGAAAACACAGTTCAAACAATTGGCAGCTTTAGGATGTATGCTGCTTTTTTTGCTTGCAATCAGCGCACGGATGTCGTGTCTTTAGACGGGGAATGGCGGTTCAGGCTTGATCCGGCGGATGCCGGGGTGACGGAAGAATGGTATAAAAACGCTTTTACGGAGCGGATACAGCTTCCCGGCTCGTTGCAGGAACAGGGCTACGGGGAAGATATAGACGTGACGACCCAATGGACGGGAGAGATTGTGGCTCGCTCGTGGTATGACGCGCCCCAATATGCTAAATACCGGGAAAAAGGGAATATCAAAGTCCCTTTCTGGCTGAATCCCGACAAACATTACGTCGGCGTAGCGTGGTATCAGCGCGAAATCACTGTTCCGGGCGACTGGACGAAGGGAAAGAGCGTTTGGCTCGAACTGGAACGGACGCACTGGGAAACCACCCTTTTTCTGGACGACCGGAAAGCCGGAAGCCTCACCAGCCTCTCGACGCCTCACCGGTATGAACTGAACGGTTTGACGCCGGGGAAGCACACCCTCAGTCTGCGCGTCGATAACCGCGTGCATATTTCGGTGGGAATGAATGCACACAGCGTTTCCGACCATACGCAAAGCAACTGGAACGGCGTAACGGGACGCCTCGCCTTAGTCGCCAAACCGGCTGTATCCATTGATGATGTACAAGTCTATCCGGATGCGACGAAGAAAAACGCCGGTTTTCATATCCACCTCAAAAATGATGGAGCGTCCGGCTACGGCACTGTCAACATCCAGTTGGAAACCCGCTCCGGCCAATCCGCCGGGTCGCCCGTTACCATAGATTTTGATGCGCAGAAAGGGATTCTTGATTTCACGGGAACAGTCGGAGGGACGGACGATATTCTTTTATGGTCTGAATACCAACCGAATCTGTACCGGTTGAAAACATCGGTTACGGTGAATGGGGAGACCGATGTACACTATACGCAGTTTGGTTTCCGGGAATTTAAGAAAGACGGTACGCGCTTCCATGTCAACGGGCAACCCGTCTTCCTGCGCGGCACGCTGGAATGTTGCATTTTCCCGCTGACCGGCTATCCGGCTATGGACAAGTCCTATTGGGCGAAGATTTACACCACGGCCAAAAGTTTCGGATTGAATCACCTGCGTTTCCATTCCTGGTGTCCTCCCGAAGTCGCTTTCGATATGGCCGACTGTCTGGGCGTTTATTTGCAGGTGGAATGCGCCGCATGGGTAAACTCCGGTGCGACCATCGGCGACGGCTTCCCCATTGATAAATGGATTTATGAAGAGAGCGACCGCATCCTGAAGGAATACGGCAATCATCCGTCATTCTGCCTGTTGGTTTACGGCAACGAACCCGCCGGCAAAAACCATCCCGCCTTCCTGTCCGGATTAGTGGATTACTGGAAACAGAAAGACGCGCGCCGGGTCTATTCGAGTGCGGCAGGCTGGCCTTATGTGGAGAACGCCGACTACTGGAATACGCCCGACCCGCGGATTCAGGCTTGGGGAGGCGCCCTGCGGAGCATTATCAACGCCCAACCGCCCCGCACGGACTACGACTGGCGCAGTAAAATCCGCGATAACATGCCGACCGTCAGCCATGAGATTGGTCAATGGTGCGTCTATCCGAACTTTGAAGAGATGAAGAAATATACCGGCGTACTGAAAGCCAAGAACTTTGAAATATTCAAAGAAACCCTTGAAGAGGCTCATCTGGGCGATTTGAGCGATGAATTTCTGTATGCTTCCGGCAAGTTGCAGACGCTCTGTTACAGGGCCGATATCGAAGCCGCCCTGCGTACGCCCGGTTTTGCGGGATTCCAACTGCTCGACCTGCATGATTTTCCGGGTCAGGGTTCGGCCCTTGTGGGGGTGCTCGACCCGTTCTGGGAGACGAAAGGATATGTGACCGGGGAAGAATTCAGTCTATTTTGCAATCAAACCGTTCCCCTCGTCCGCTTCCCCAAACTGATTTGGAAAAATGATGAAACGCTGAAAGCGCCGGTCGAAATAGCTCATTTCGGAGAAAAGCCGCTAACCGGCGCGAACATCGTCTGGACTGTCACCGGCGACGATCAAATGGTATATGCAAAAGGCGCTTTCACGAAAGACCTGATTCCGCTGGACAACTGCATTGAGATTGGGACTATTGAGTTCCCGTTTCAATCCATCCGCGAAGCGAAACAGGTTACAGTGACCGTAGCCGTCGAAGGTACGCCGTTCCATAACCGGTGGAATCTCTGGGTTTACCCGTCGGAAAAACCGGCGGTTCCTGTACAACCCTACATCGCCACCGCCTGGAGCGACGCGGTTCTTGACCGGCTGGAGAAAGGCGAAACGGTCTTGCTCACCACCCCGAAAGGCAGTATCCTGCCCGGAAAGGGAGGCGATATAACCGTCGGTTTCTCATCCATTTTCTGGAACACGGCATGGACGCGAAATCAGGCGCCCCATACCCTTGGCGTGTATTGCGACCCGAAGCATCCCGCGCTGGGTTCGTTTCCCAATGAAGGATTCAGCGACTACCAGTGGTGGGACATTGTATCGAACTGTGATGCTATCGACATGCGTGATTTCCCCGCGGACTTCCGGCCGGTCGTTCATCTGATAGACGACTGGTTCAAAAACCGCAAATTAGGTATCCTTTTAGAGGCGAAGGTGGGCAACGGAAAATTGATGGTGTGCAGCGCCGATTTGCAGAACGACCTGACCAACCGCCCGGCAGCGGCACAGTTCCGCCAAAGCCTGCTGGAATATCTGGCGTCCGCTGATTTCAATCCGACAACGGAAGTCGAACCTTCCGTTATTAAGCGGTTGTTTGTCCCTTGATTTTAGTATGAACAGCAGGATATACCGACCCTACTGTTCATTGATATTGCTAATAAAATATAATATTTTAGCGTGTTTATACGAAACAAACAAAATATAACCGTATTAATATCCCGTCAGGGATGTAATATCGGTAGAAAAAACGTCCTCCTGAACGGTACGACCCCGTATGGGGTCAAATATGGGTGGGTATTCCTATTTTTCTACCAACATATTGTCTCTAACGGGACATTAACAGATTCAAAATAACACTATTTAGCTAAATGATGAATAAAGCGGTACTTTTATTTTTTCTGTTTTGTATATTAAGTAAGATACAAGCCCAAGAGGTACAATCTCTTGCCGGAGAGTGGCAATTCAGATTGGACTCCGAAGCCTCGTTTTCGACTATCCGGCTTCCGGGAACAACCGACGAAGCCGGTTATGGAGAAAAGACGACTGCTTCCGACTTTGGCATCCTCACCCGTGCTTATAAATATATTGGCGCCGCCTGG
>JAISJX010000171.1 GCA_031261145.1 Tannerella sp. | reverse complement strand
AACCTTTATTTTCGGTTTCTCCCAGATTTCTTCTGGGTAATATCTGACCTATAATCAAAGGCACATCACCTTGCGAAATTAACTGATTGTAACGAAAATTATAGAAATAATCGGCTGTTAAAGTCAATTTTCCTTTCATGATATTGATATCAACTCCTATATCCGTCTTTTTTTCCTTTTCCCAGCTTACGTATGGGTTTACCATATTGCCTTCCGTTGTAGTACTGCCATAATAATTGCTTCCCAAAGAGTACCTGATCTGATCATCCACTTTGTCGGGATAATTTTTGTGATAAGACACATCGCTACCTACAAGACCATAAGAGCCGCGAATCTTGAACAAATCAATTACAGGAAAAAGATTTTTGAAAAAGGTTTCTTCGGCAATATTCCATCCTGCCGAAACGGCGGGGAAAATGCCGTACCGCTGATCTTCGCGGAAACGGTCGTTTCCATTACGGGCGATATTAAACTCCAACAAGTATTTTTGTTTGTAATCGTAACCGGCGCGAACAGTCAACCCTCTGTAATTTTGCTTCAGTTTTTCCTTGTCGATTTTCGATTGCTGATTGATTAAAGCCAAGCCATACACTCTATGCCCGCCTTTAAAAACACGGTCATAATTGAGCATACCCTGCAAGGTTATTGTGTTGTTGAAGGCATCGTTGCCGGTATCCACCGCACTGTATTGAGGCATCCTGTAATTTGCGGCATTACGGATCAAGTAATTATCCGTTTCGGAGTCATACTTGTAAGCAGGCAGAGCGCCCAAATCACGCAAAAGCCGACGTCTTTCATTGTAGTTACCCGCATACGATATATTTGCTTTAACACTCAGTCCGTTAGTAATAAAATCTAAATTTTGCTCGGCACCGATAATCACATTGAAATTATTTTTAAACGATCTTCTATATCCTCCGTTCGCAAGGCGTGAAATAGGATTGACTACACTATTGCCTCCATTGTGACTCGAATACCCGTAAGTTCCGTCGGGGTTGTGCGCAGGCATGGCATAAGGCGCCAAATAGGCATATTTGTTAAGTTCTTCAAACAAACCCCTGCTGTTGTGAACGCCGCCGGGTTCGTTTTGAGTTTCAAATCGTCCATTTACATCAAACCTGAGTTTTAACGTTTTAGTGGGTGAAATATCCAAGTTTGACCGAAAGTTATACCGTTTGTAATAAAAATTATTGTCCACATCATCAGTTGGAATGGTCGGCTTGAAATGTTTTAAAATACCGCTCTGATCATAATAACCCAACGAAGTGAAGTATTTGATTTTATCGTTACCGCCTGTGATATCGACGGCATAACGGCTTTGGTATGACTGACGGTTCAACAGTTCGTCAACCCAATTTACATTCGGATGACCGTAGGGGTCGGAACCATCCTGAAACAATTTTAAATCATTTTCAGTAAAAGGTAAAGTCAAAGGGGTTGACAATCCGTAACTGTCGTTGATTGTGGCTTCGTTTCGGAGCATCGCTGTGGTATGTGAATCCAGATAGGACGGCATCCTGATAACGCGGCTTATACCGCTTTCGGCAGTAAAGTTGATACGCGGTTTTCCTATCTTTCCCCGTGTGGTAGTAATAACCAGAACGCCGTTGGCGCCGCGTAAACCATATATGGCAGTGGTGGCGGCATCTTTAAGCAAGGTGATACTTTCCATCTCGTTGGCGCTTAACTGGGCTAACTGTTCGTATTCATATTCAACGTCATCAACAACGATCAGCGGTTTAGAATCGCCGTTCAGAGAGTTGACGCCACGGATAAAAAAATCGGCGGCATCCGAACCGGGTTGCCCGCTGCGTTGCTGTGAAAAAAAACCGGGTAGCCGTCCTACGATAGTATTCTGAATACTTGACGTAGGTACCGTTTTCACATCAGACGCCTGAATGGCGCTGACCGAACCGGTATTGGTGATGCGGGTTTTACGTCCGTATCCCACCACTACGACTTCATCCAATCGTCGTGTGTCTTCCAACAAAACCACGGAAATTTCTCTTTGGTTGCCAACGGGAATCTCCTGTGTGATAAAGCTGATAAACGAAAATACCAACACCGATTCCTTTCCGGGAACAGAAATTTCATATCGTCCGTCGATATCTGAAACTGTACCTGTAACTGTGCCTTTTATGCTGATACCGGCGCCGGGTAATGGCTCGCCTGTTTCATCAGTCACCACACCCGAAATTTTAATTCCGGTTTGCGCATTAATGATGCCTGCCAAACACAGGCTTATACATATTATTATATATCTTAATTTCATATCATTCTCTTTTTCAAAGGTTAGTATTTAGGATTTTGCTGCATATTGGGATTAACCTGTGTTTCTTTCAAAGCGATGGGATATAAATACATGGCTTCGGAGAAATAAGGAGTAACGACATCTGTCCTTTCGTAGGAAAGTGTGCCCGATCCACCGTCTTTTGTGAATTTTACGCCATGCAAGGTTTTACCGTAAGTATTCTCGGCAATTTTCCATCGGCGGATGTCCCAATAACGTTGTTCTTCGAATGCAAATTCTATGCGGCGTTCATTTCGTATCAGTTCACGAAAATCCGCCTGTGTGATATTATCGGCTATTCCGTATTCGTTGCCTGCGGAGCCTTTCTGAATACCTGCACGTGCGCGCACCTGTCTGACATAACCGATTGCTTCGGATGTAGGTCCCGAAAATTCGTTGGAGGCTTCGGCATACATCAGCAAAACGTCGGCATATCGCAATATACACCAGGGCGCCTGTACGCTGCGATGGTAATGAACATTGGTTGCCCATTGTTTCTCGGCGTCGTTTGCCAGATGTTTCTTGCAATAATAACCTGTGAGGGTTTGGTTAGGGAATGTAGCCGTATTATTGGGTTTATCCAAACCGCCTTCAAACGTTTCGACCTCTCTTCTCTGCCATCTTCCGCCATTGTAAAAAACAGTCTGGTCCAAGCGAGGGTCTCTGTTGGCATAAGGTTTAGCAGCATGAACGGGATTGTTCCAATCGAATTTTGAGCCGTCTGCCATCGGAAAGGCATCGACCAATTCGGCGGTAGGGCTGACAGTACCTTGTCCCCTGTCGTTATTCTGAAAAAAATATCCTACCGGAACCATGTAACGCGGATAATCGGGTTGCGGACTATTAATGCCG
>JAISJX010000109.1 GCA_031261145.1 Tannerella sp. | reverse complement strand
ATCGTTGTACCGGCAGGAGCTGTTTTTCCTTTGGCAGAAAGCTGTATCGAATGAAATCCGTCGTAATCGGCAGGATCCGTAGAAGTTGCCGCAGCATTCGCATGACGCAAACTGTTGTTTCTTAGGGCTGCAGTTCCCAATCCGGGTTCGATGATGTCTTCGCCTTCATATTTATTCCAACTTCCGGCTACTACTTGCATATAATCAAGATCACCTTCAGCGCCTGCACTGGAACTGAATGGTCTCGAGGGACCTTCACTTACTTTGAGATAAGCGTAGAAAGCAGCTTGTAGTGGAGTAGCTTGAGCGCTACCACTTGGCAGAATGCCTCCTTGATAAATCTTACGTACAACAGAAGTAGATTCAAAAAACTGTGCGGGAGACGGTTCAATACCGGTAACATTTGCTGTTTTGGCTGTGAATTTAAGCGCTCGAAAATCATCTTTGCTCGTACCATAGGGGAAGACATAGATGTAACCGATTGCGCCCGCTGTCGGATTATTGGCAGGATCACCCACATAGAATTGTTCTGCGTTCACTCTTCCGGCAGAGGTTCTATAAGCGCTAATCGGCATTCCGGTGTTGTCGGATGCAGGGGTACCACCATCTGAAGGAGCAGCAATGGGTGAACCGTTGGCATTTTCCGCTGTCAATGTAATGGCTCTTTCAGTCCAGAAATAATATCCGCCCGATATATATCCGCCTTCATGATAGTCAGCATCGCCGGGCTGAGGCAGATGGTCTTTTTCTTCATACAAAGATTTATCAGCCATGTTAGTATTCACACTACCATCAGAGTAAGTTCCCTTCCATGTACCTGATTTAGTTATACCAAACCCCGTAGTACCTGTGCCGGCAGTATAGGGTAAACCGACAGTAAATGTTGTCGTTCCGGAAATAAATCTTGTCTGTAATCCTGTCATTGTATTATCCTCACTTATTTCTATAGAAATCAAATCTTTATATCCTTCCGTCCAAACCAACGGAAATTCCTTGCTGGAAATAAAAGTTCCTCCGGCTTTCAATGTAGCGCGTATGGTAGCCGGTACAATCTCACGTTTCAATCCGTTGTTTTCAAAAGCAGGGGGTAAACTGTCGGATGCAACCAATGTGTAACCGTCTTCTTTCAGGGAGTAGATATTTCCGATAGCTACTTCCGCGCCGGTAGCTGTGCCGCCGGTTTCTTTTTTCTTGGGTTGTCCTACAATTTCAAAAGTAAATGATGTTGCACGGGTATCACCTTCTTTCAGTGATGCCTGAAACAAACTGCGGATGTCATAACCGGCAGAAAGGTCTGCATCGTCAAGATTTATAACATTGTTTGCTACAAGGATATCTCCATAAGGCGTAAATTGAGGAGTCCCTGTTCCATTCAGCGTTAGCGTAACAGAGGCGCTCTCTTTAGATATTGTCGCCGATTTTGTGCCTAAAAAATTCACCGCCCAATTACCGTTTGCATTTCCGTTTTCAGCTTCAAACAACCGGAGAACGGTAGATGTGAATTGATAACTTGCCGGAGCAAGTGATACTGTTGCTTTACCTGAAGCATCGGTCGTAACTTTCAAATTGCTGCCATAGGCAATTTCTATACCTTCAAGCGAAGGGTTGGTAATTGTTACTCCCTGGTACGTGCCGGGAAATTCTACTTGAATGGTTACATTCACATCAGGAATGACGTCATTCTTATCATCCTTACAAGCAACGAAGCCCAAACTTACGAGCGCTATTGCCAAAGTCCATTTAAAAAATCTCTTTTTCATCTCTTTTTAATTTTAAATAAATACTCTAATTCTTATATTTTTTATATTTTTTATTTTATTCAGGTATGGGAGTCCTTTGGAAGCGGGAGTTCGGTACTAATGCAGAACCATTGTACGACAACTCTACATCGGGAAAGTTCAATACATAACCCGGATCGCCTTCTTCCAAAATATAATAAGTATTGTTACGCCACTGGTGCTTTATTCGAGGCTGGGTAGTACGACGCAAATCCCACCAGCGATGTATTTCATCGAAACAAAGTTCGCGACGGCGTTCATCCCATACAAATTGGACGAGGTCATTACCTGAGTAAGCGCTTGTCGAGAGCGGCGTATAATCTGCTATTCGTTTTGCACGTAAGGTATTCAACCGCTCAATAGCTTTTCCTGCATCTGGAGAAGGCTTGCGAGCGTATGCTTCCGCCAGCGAGAGATATACTTCAGCTGTGCGAAAACCAAAATTAGCGTACAAAATATCCACTTCCGAACTGCTGTTTGTAAACTTGACCGTTTCATAATCGAATCGAAAAGAGGGATAGACCATTTCTCCGGGAATGGGGGCAAAGAACCAATAGTCTTTCCGCCTGTCCTTGTCTTGGTACATTGAAATCAAACTTTTATTGATGCCGTTTTCTTTAGCTGATACACGGAGATATTTTGAAATATTATTGTATGATTGCATAGGTCCTATTTGGTTTCCAAACCGAGAAGAACCATAAGCTCTGTTTCCAAACGGCCATACTATCTCTGTGTTACGTGAATTCATAAATTTCACCACACCGGGATTATTCTCGTCAACGACTCGTGGTCCCGCCGTGGTACGGTCGGTAATGTCGTATAATGCAAAACGGGTATTGTAGTCTTTTAGAAATTCCTCGCCGAGTTCGATTACTTTGTCCCAATCTTCCATATAAAGGGCAATACGTATTGCCAATATCAATGCGCCCGGATAATTGATTTCGTATCTATTCAGTTCTTCTCTGTTTTTACCTTTGAGATCAGCCAGCGCTTGCGCTATGTCGGATGTAATTAGACCCCATACTTCGGCAATCGTAGCCCGCGGATATTGATCTACCGTGGGTGCAGAAGTGGTTTTGAGCGGTACGCACAAGTCGGTAGAAGCAGCATGTTCCAACACACTTGCGTAGGGTTTGGCATAAAGGTTGGCAAGCATCAGGTAGGCAAAAGCCCTTACAAAAGAGGCTTGTCCACGAGTGATTTCTTTTTCCGCTTGTGTTCCTTCGCAGGTTTTCACTCCTTCCAAACAAATATTTGCCGCCAAAACCTGCGTGTAAAGATAAGCATAAGAAGCATCTTTAAACAGTTCATTTTCAATACTTAAATCCCAACGGAAAACATTGGCTAAAAATTCGACTTTCTCATCTTCAGCCACTTTATCGGTTCGCCAATTATTGGGTATTCCGGGTTCTTTGAGTGCATCAAAATACTCAATATCATCGGTCATATAATGTACGAACGCATATTTTCCCGCATTATCTAAGAAAGTCCTGAAATATCCTTCCTGTTGCAACACCTCCTTGTAGTCGGTTGCGGTCTTAGGGATAAACTGATTTTGAGAAGAACGCTCTAAAAAATCGTCGCAACCTGTCAAGAGCAAAGCGCCAATGAGAAACAACGTTAATCCTGATTTATTTGTATAGTTCTGCTTTTTCATATATTCAGTGTTATTAAAAGTTTACATTCAATGTCATCGTAAAAGTCTTCGGCAACGAAGCGTTGGAGGAATTGCTTTGTTCCGGATCGCGTCCATGCCATTTCTTATCTGCGATCAAAAACAGATTGGTTACCTGAAATGAAAGCATAGCGTCCGACAATTTAAGCGATTTTATAAATTTATCGCCCACCAAGTAACTCAATGTAAG
>JAISJX010000404.1 GCA_031261145.1 Tannerella sp. | reverse complement strand
ATGCTGTGGCGCAGTTCCACATCCCAGCCTTCCAGTGTTTGGATATGGCTGCCGGTTATGGGCAGCGGATGCCATTCCGGGCCTTGTTCTTCCTTGTCGAACACGATGATACGCGATTCGACCGGGCCAAGGTACAAGTCGAAACCGCCTTGCACGTCCGTCTTGATGCGATACCGTTCGCCGTTGTTCAAATCCCATACCCAGGCGAATTTACCCGTCGTCGTTCCTTTCGGGAATGTGATTTTTGTCCGGTAATCCGTGTGCAGATGGGAGTTGATAAAGAGGAACACCTCTGTCTTATCATCCCGCAGGTAGCGATTGGCCATCACGTATGGATTGGGATCGGCGATCGTAACAAACGGGGTGATACCATATTTTTCCTGTATGGCGGGATACCATGCTACAAAATCGTTATCCGCCGGTTTTTGCAACAAAATGAACCGGTTGGGGAATGATTTCAGTTTCTCAACCCAACGGGTTACTTCGCTGTCGCGCTCTTCGTGGCGGTTCCATCCCAACGACTGATTCGGATATTTCTCTATGCAGAAAACCTTTCCGCCGGTAGAAACAAAATCATACAGTTTGCTCAGCGTATCCGGGTGAATGCGCTCCACTTCAATCAAAAACAGACTGCTGTATCTCCTTTTTCCGTAATGCAGCCATCCTTTTACGACCGAAGCGTCGCGGAGAACAGGTTCCGAGACATAATCCGCACCGTTACCGCATTTATTCATCGCTTCCCAGAGGAGGGTCTGGTAAGGCGCGTTGGTGGTTGCCGGGAACGGTTCGTTTTGCATTCCCAGCGTGGACCATAAATCGCCCAAAGGCGGCAGGATGGCTATATCCGTGTACATGTCCGCATTTTGCACAATCGAACACAAGCGTGCGCGATAGCGGTTGAAACAGGGAAAATACGGCCACCAGTTATTCTTTTCATTGTAATAAGCCCCGTAGCGTATCCATCCGGGGAAAGGCGCTTCCGGCGGCGAATAGTTGAACCCGTGAAGAACGGAATGGGTGATACCGACGATGGTATTCTGGTCGCAACCCAGCTTGAGAAACTCCAGCGTCATATTAAACACCCGGTACGTATTTGTCATTTCTTCGTTGCTTACCAATCGTTTACCGGAAAGGTGCGCTGCCGAAGTGACGTATTTATTAACCATCGTATATCCCCGTCCGCGGCGGTAATCCTCGTTGGACATTTCCTCGCCAAGGCGATGTTGCAGGTAGTTGGTTGTCCATGACTCGCCTTCGGGAATGTCGAAAAGCATACTTGTCTCTAACGGAAAAAAGCCGCGTCCATATCCTTGCACGCGCGACTTGACATGCAGTTTCCGGCACCAGGCGGCAAACGGGATGCCGAACCGGCCGCGGAACATCTCCGCCTCCGTCACTTCCACATCATAGTGCATCCGGTTGAACATGTCCCTGAGTTCAGGCGACATTTCCGCCCCATATTTATAATCCGACACGCTGCCCATGCCGCCCATTTTATACATGGTAAGCGGCAGGTACGGCATGATGTCGTATCCGTTACGTTTCTTGAATACATCCGGCATATCGCTGATCCAGTTGGCGCCGTCCAATTCCCATCCATCGACAAAGAATGCGCGCAGGTGTTTGGATAGCGGGCCGAGGCGCCCTTCTATCGCATCCGACATGCGGTTCAGGTATTTCTCGACAGCCGCTTTGTTCAGATGGTTCAATGCCGGGCCGTCGGAACCCGGCGCACCGTTGATGACGCTTCCGAACGAATCGACCCGCACCATCGCATACAGGGCGTGTTTCCCTTCCGGGATATTGATGCGAATCGTCTCCCCGCGTACCTGTTCCGGGATGTCCGTTATCCGGCTAAGATCATTCAGCGGATCCGGCGTCAGTTTCAACGAAACCAGATGCAGGGTTCGACCGGAGTAAGGTTCCTGGATGGCGGGGTCGGCTGTTTTCAGCAAATCGAAGACCGACGTTTCATACAGCATCGGGCCTTCTAATTTTTTCACCCCGATGACCATCATTTGTCCCCGTTCATCGCCCTGAAGGAATTGTCCGCCAAACGGCCAGCCCGAACCGACAATCAAATCGCACGTAAGTCCTATTTTTTCGGCCTCATCGAAAACGACTTGCAACATGTCGATCCACTTATCGCTAAGCCATTCCAAGGATTCCACGCCCAAATCGTCCGTGTCGCCGGGAAATTTCACCGGATTGATTTCCACGCCACCGATGCCGGCGTCCTTCAGCAGGTGCAGTTCGCGTATAAGCTCTTTAGCCTCCACTTTATCACCGTTCCACCACCATCTTACGAACGGATGATAGTGGGCGTCCGGATTTTTAAATTCATCCAAATAACCTGTTGTTTGCTGATGCTCTGCCACCGGCATTTGTCCTGCGGCTCCGAGCGGGGAGAGCAGGAATAAATATCCACCTGCGGAAGCGCTTCTCACAAGAAAAGTACGTCTGTCCATGCGTATTATTTTTTAGTTGTCATTAGAGTCGTTCGTGCAATTGTTATTTTTGCAAAAAGACTCACTTTTTAAACTGTTAATTTATTTGACATTATTTTGTAATCCATTTATTCCGGAACAAATTCACTTTATTTTGTTTGACCTTAAAATCTATCGGAGAGGATAATTTGATCACTTCCAATACCTGCTCCAGCGTTTCATCATTCAATGTCCCTGTAAACGAATAGTTTTTCAAACTCTCATCGGTGAAAACGATTTGTACGTTAAAACGCCGTCCCAATTTTACAGCCAGCGATTCCAACGGTTCCTTTTCGAGCAGCCATCGTTCATCTTTCCATGAGGTATATAATTCGGTGGCTACATTTTTGGCAATCGTAATTTTAGCGTCTCCTTCCGGTTTGTAACCCGTATGGGCTATCATCTTCTCGGCCGGCAACGGCGATATTTCTTTGAGTTCGGGATTGGAGGCTGTCTTGGGGACGGTCATTTTTTGTCCCGCCGTCAGGAGTAACTTTTCCGCCTGTTTACCTTCGATAGCGCTCAGTAATTGCACCGTACCCGATTCAACGGTCGTTTCTATATGGTTTTCTTCCGGATAGGCTTTGACGTTGAAACTGGTGCCCAATACCTTCAATGTGATGACGGATGTATTGACAAAAAAAGGTTTCTCCGCGTTTTTCGTTACTTGAAAATAGGCTTCCCCTTCGATATACACGTTTCTTTCCTGCTGATTGAAATTGGATCCGTAGCGCAACGTGCTTCCCGCATTCATCCATACGCTTGAGCTATCCGGCAAAACGACTTTGGCTTTGGAGCCGTAAGGTACGGTATATTCGGCGAAATATTCCGGTTGTTCCGTTTCGACGATGGCGAGAAGGGCGGGCGGCGTTTTCAGGGAAAGATACATCACCCCCATTCCGGCCGAGAAAGCCAAAATAAAAATGGCGGCAACGCGGTAAAACCACGTGAGAGACCGCTTGGATGCTTGAGAACGGACTTCCGGCAAAAGATGTTTTAGTTTCTTCCACGCTTCTTCCGAATCGAAATTCTTCTGTTTGCCATAAATCTGTATCAACAGGTAAATCTGCCTGTATTTATTCAAAATCTCACGGTTATCCGAGGATTCGTTCACCCACGCCCGCAACTGGTTAGCTTCTTCATCTGAGGCTGCGCCTGAGAATAAGGAAACTATAATTTCTTCTATATTAGCCGGTACATTTTCCACTATGCTTCTTTCGTTCGTTATTACTGTAAAATTCGCTTTTGCCCTAATAGACAGTTCAAAGACAAATCCATGTGACAAAAAGATGAATTTTTCTCGTTTTTTTACTTGCGGCATGATTGCAAGAATGGCTTTGCCGCGGCCCTTTATGTAAAAAAAACACAAAAATCAGGAAATATTTTTTTGTTCCAAGGAAATGATCTACCTTTGTCGAGATTTATTGTAAAAAATACATGAATTACATGAATTATATAAATCGCTATGAATTAAGGCTAATCAACAAATTATTGTTGATGAAGTGCAATTTTTTGTTAGGGGAAGCATTATATTTCATTAAATTACATACATTAATTAATTATTTATGAATAAAACAGTTGTTTTTAGAAAGCGGGGTACATGGCGAAAGATACTATGTATGTGGTGTATCCTCGGTTGTGCGTTTTCTGCGTACGCGCAGAAAAAAGTGAGCGGCACGGTGGTGGACGTCCAGGGCGAAACCATTATCGGGGCCAGTGTGGTAGTTAAGGGGACAACCAGCGGTATCATAACGGATTTGGATGGAAAGTTCAGTCTGGATGTCCCGGACAATGCCGTTCTGCAAGTGAGTTATGTTGGGTATGTCACGCAGGAAATTCCCGTCGGAAGTCAAACCAGCCTGAACATCACGCTAAGTGAAAATTTGCAGGCGTTGGACGAAGTTATCGTCATCGGGTATGGTACTGCTAAACGGCAGGATTTCACCGGTTCGGTGGCTTCCGTAAAATTAGAAAATTCGGCTCTCTCTATCCTGCCGAATTTGAATGCGTTGGAATCCTTGAAAGGAAATGTAACCGGTATGAATATTGGCGCCA
>JAISJX010000150.1 GCA_031261145.1 Tannerella sp. | reverse complement strand
CAACCGGAGTTCGGGCATTTTATTCGACTATGCGGCAGATACCGATATGCAGTTCATGGGCTTCCAGGGCATTGAATCGGGTTACTTCATCATTTTTTCCATCTGTTCCGTGTCTTACTTGATTGGCTGGGTAATCATCAAACTGTTAGTGCCGAAATACAAACCGATTGTTCTTTCGTAGGGACGAATAATCAAAGAACTTTGGAGGAACTATGCCGGAGAATTTGCCGATAACCGGTAGTATTAAGAAATTGGAAAATAAACCCCAAAAATTGAAATTAAAATGAAGAAGTTAGTCATTACCGTATGCTTATCGGTATGTGTGCTTTCCGCCGTCACAGCACAGGAAAAAGACGGCTATGAGTTTACCACGGTAAAAGAGTTGAAGATTACCCCGGTGCAGAACCAGAGCCGGACGTCAACATGCTGGTGTTTCTCCACACTGGCTTTCATTGAGTCCGAACTGATACGTATGGGCAAGGGGGAACACAACTTCTCGGAAATGTTTGTAGTCAACCATTCCTATAAGGATAAGGCCGACAAATATGTCCGTACGCACGGTAACCTGACTTTTGCCCCGGGCGGTTCCTTCTATGATGTGCTCTATGTGATGAAGCATTACGGACTCGTTCCCGAACAAGCGATGCCCGGCCTGGAATACGGAGAAAACATCCATGTGCACGGGGAATTGGATAACGCAGCGGCAGCTTACGTAAAAGCAATCACGCAGAACAGGAACGGGAAGCTATCGCCGGTATGGAAGAAAGGTTATGACGGAATAATTGACGCCTATCTCGGCCAATTGCCCGGTGCGTTCACCTACAACGGGAAAGAATATACCCCGCAAGGCCTGGTGAAGGAATTAGACATCCATGCCGACGATTACATATCGCTGACCTCGTTCACCCATCATCCGTTCTACTCCACGTTTGCCTTGGAAATACCCGACAACTGGCGTTGGTCGGAATCCTGTAACCTTCCGCTGGATGAATTGTTGCAAGTGTTCGACTACGCCATCAACGAAGGTTATACCCTGGCATGGGCCAGCGACGTGAGCGAAACAGGTTTTACACGGCAAGGTATCGGTGTCGCCCCTGATGTAGATGCTATCGAAGCGTCGGGTTCCGACCAGGCAAGGTGGGTAGGGTTAAATACCACCGAAAAGAATGCCGAAATCCGCAAACTGGCGGAAAAGCCTTGCCCGGAATTATCCGTTACGCAGGAAATGCGTCAGAAGGCATTCGACAACTACCAGACAACCGATGACCACGGCATGCAAATCTACGGCATTGCCAAAGACCAGACAGGAAAAAAGTTCTACATGGTGAAAAACTCCTGGGGAGCGGAAAGCAAGTATAAAGGTTTATGGTATGTATCGGAAGCCTTTGTCGCTTACAAGACCATCAACATCACGGTCCACAAAAACGCCATTCCGCCGGCTGTCAGGAAAAAACTGAACATTAAATAAGGTAGAGTTGTATAGCTAAAGGTCAATCATCAGGAAATTGTTCAGGAGGGCTTCGCCCACTGCGCCGCTTTTCTCGGGATGAAACTGGGTAGCGTAGAAATTGTCTTTGTGTAAGGCGGCGCTGAAAGGGTGGATATACTCTGTTTCGGCTATTGTACAAGCGTTCACCGGCACGTAATAACTATGGACGAAATAGACGAAACGGCTTTCCGGTTCTTTCGGAAACAGGGCGCTTTGCACGTTCGCCAGTGTGTTCCAACCCATGTGTGGAATCTTGTCTTCATGCCGTTGCGGGATGAAACGTTTTACTTCCGCATCGAAAATCCCCATGCAAGCCGTATTCCCTTCCTCCGAAGAGCGGCACATCAGTTGCAGTCCGATACAAATACCCAGTACCGGCTGCTTCAGGTCGCGTATCAAGGCGTCCAGCCTGTGCGCTTTCAGGTATCCCATTGTCGTGTTCGCTTCGCCCACACCGGGAAATATCACCCTGTCGGCTTTGCGAATCAGTTCCGGTTCGTCCGTAATCACGGGAGTTATACCCAACCGTTTCAAGGCGTAATCGACGGAATAAATATTCCCTGCATTGTACTTGATAATGGCTAAATTCATTTTTTCTGTTTTGTTTGCTTGCGTCGCAAAGATAAAACTTCTTTGATTTGGATACCCTGGAAGATTTTTTTTTAGTTTACCATTAATAAAGACCATTAGGTTTCATTCTTCCTTTCCCGAGTATTTCCAATACGCCGTATTCTTCCGTCGATTGAAATTCGGCAATTTGCACTTTATGCCTTATTAGTAAATCTTCTGTTTCCTTTCTGGACAGGTTTCCCGTTTGTAGTAAGATAACTTTGGGAGGAAAACCTCTTATTGTCGATAAATTCAAAAAATCACTGTCATTGGTGACTATCAGCAAATCATTCGTCTCGGCATATTCCCATATTTCCATATCCTTTGCAGGAATTTTCAATTCCGTACAGTCCACATGGGAACAGTCTTCAAAGTGTTTTTTCAGGACGGTCACTGACCTCCATGACAGGTTTGCGTCAAGTAATAATTTCATTATGTTATTTTTTGTAAACCCTCCTTATTCTGTAGGAGACAGATATCAAGATTCTATTTGATGCAATGCAAAAATGAGAAGAATATTGGCAGAGTCGCAAAAATAACGGATTATGTTTATGGATTTTTTATAGAGTGACCTTCCGGTCAAGGTTGCTGCATAAATACCGACTTTTCATGCGGCAGTTATAATTTTAACAAATGCCTCCCTGTTCGCAGCAAAAACCAGGGCGGCACGGATATGTACTTCTTCCAACAAGGGATAATCCTTGGTTATTTCCGCGACAGTCATACCATTGGCCAGCCATTGCAAAATGTCGGCTATTGTGATACGTGTCCCCTTTATACAAGGTTTTCCAAACCGTATATCCGGGTTTATTGATATGTATAAAGCCAACTGATCCATCATAAATTCTTGTTCCTGTATTATTTCCGCAAATGTACATATTTTTCTGCAATTCATGAGGTTTCGCAGACTGAAATACCTTTACTTTTGTACTTCCATATAACAATATTAATTAAAGATGAGTAAGACAAACGCATTAAAACATTGGGGGGAACAGACAAAAGCCGTTCACGCGGGAGAATACCCCGACCCGGTTACCCATGCTTCGGCGCCTAACCTGGTCATGTCCACAACCTTCGCTACGGACGCCGACGCCGGATTCTCGGTAGAGGGATTGGATGAGAATAACGCATGGATTTATACCCGCTGGGGAAATCCTACCATCCATCAATTGGAAGTAAAACTGGCTGCTTTGGAGGAAGCTGAAACCGCTATCGCTTTCTCCAGCGGGATGGGGGCTATTGTTTCCGTACTGTTTCATACGCTCAAAGCCGGCGACCATGCCGTGGTGAGCGATGTCGCTTACGCCGCTTTATCGGAAATAACCAACGAGATGATTCCCGGCCTGGATATCGAAATAACCAAGGTGAACACCTCCGACCCGGAGGCTGTGCGGAAAGCGGTAAAGCCGAATACCCGGCTAATCTATATAGAAACCCCCTGCAATCCGTTGATACGGCT
>JAISJX010000131.1 GCA_031261145.1 Tannerella sp. | reverse complement strand
TCTCATAAGCGTGTAAGACCACAAAGAAAGCCCTACGCCTGTCTCCGGATCCCAACCGTACCAATCTGTAATTGTAATTAAATTGTCTCCTGTAACATATACTTTGAAGTTATTGACTCCAACTTTTTTCAGGAAGGCCGACGGAACCTTATAAGAGAGCGTCAGATTCTGTAACCGTACAAAACTGCGTTGAAAATAAGGCGAATAAGGTCTGTCTCCTTCTCGTATGGATTGCGTATCTTGTCCGGGTTGCCGGTAACGTGCATTCGGATTTTCCGGCGTCCAATAATCCCATTTATAGCGATTGTTTTTGTACGTATTGTCAGGAATCGGAATACTGTAAGCCGGTTGGCCATAATAGTAATCTTTCCCGCCTTGTATGGAATTGACAAATATCTTCAATTCCCAATCTCTATACCGCAACACATTCTGAATACTGAAACGGTAGGATGGGTCGGTATATCCGAGAATTTTACGGTCGTTAGCCGCCGTAATATTTCCGTCGCCATCAATATCCCGTATTTTATAGGTACCGTAAGTAAAACCGGACGGGATATTTCCCGCATGATAATCAGCCAATTGCCACATACCTATTGTTTCAAAATCATAAGCGACACCGTAAGGGTGGCCTATGAATATCTTGCTCGAAACAAGGTCGTCTTCTTTACCGTCTCCATCGTTGTCAATACCCAGAATACTGACTACTTTATTCCTGTTCAGCGAATAATTGAACGTCAATTCCCAACTGAAATCTTTGGTCTGTACCGGAATACCGGTAATATTCAACTCCTGCCCCCTGTTTGCCAGTTTTCCGATATTGGTAGGGATGGATGCAATATCCATATTCAGATATGGAATATTAATGTTGTAAAGCAAATCGTATGTATTGGAACGGTAATACTCCAAAGAGCCAAAGAGCCTTCCATTCAGCACGCTGAAATCCAACCCGATATTGAATGTATTGGTGGTTTCCCATTTCAATCCGTTATTTGCCATTGAGCTGATCCATACGCCTTTTTCAGACGGAGCGCCATCACCATATAAATAGGCATTACCGGAAGCCATCTGGGCGAGCGTTTGATAGCGCGATACGGTACGGTTTCCATTGGCGCCATAAGACAAACGAAGTTTCAGATTGTCAATCCAACTCACGTTATCTTTCAGGAAATCTTCCTCGCTGATACGCCAGGCGGCGGCAGCGGAAGGAAATACCGCAAATTTATTCTCTTTACCGAATCCGGAAAATCCGTCGCGACGCACTGACCCTGTAAAATTATAACGGCCATTGAATGTATAGGCAAGACGCGCCAGCGCATAGATACTTGATTCTTCCCATGCGCTTGAAGAGATAACTTGCCGGGTGGCATTGGCCGCGCCCAGATAGTTGTATCCCAATACGTCATTTGCAAAATCCGACCCGCTGGCATTCGCCGTTTCATACTGTCTCTTTTCCACTCCATACACTAAGGTGGAATTAATATCATGTTTGCCGAATGTTTTCTTATACGTAAGGATATGGTCTGCCGTCCAACTGTATTGACTGGCATTCGACTTGTTTCCCGAACCGGTCAGGTTGCTTCCGTAAGGATTGAACCTGAAATCCTTGTCCATAATTAAGTTCTGCGAAAAATTCAAGCGATAATTCAGTCCTTTAATATAGGGGATATCCAAATCCACATAGAAATTACCGAATAAATTATACCGCTTATCCACATCTTCCTGTGTCATCTCTAACATTGGATTCAAATTACCCATATATGGATAGATTTTATATTCACCTGTTTCCGGGTCTGTCGGGCTTACAAACGGAAGCAAACCGATAGCGTTTCCAAAACTGGGTGAAACACCCGAATAGTCGCTAAGCGTAAAGAAGGTTTGAGCGCCAACTCTCAGCCAGTTAGTGATTTTGGTATCCAGGTTCATACGGATATTGTACCGTTTATACGTGTCGTTAATAATCAGGTTTTCCTGATCGGTCAATCCGATGGACATAAAATAGTTGCTCAGTTCGCTCCGTCCTCTGACACTCAGGTTATGGGATTGAATGTGCGGCGTTTTGTTTGTCACCATATCCCACCAATTGGTTTCCGTACCGTCTATATAGCCATTCACCGCATTCGCATCCATTAAATGGTCGGTCACTTTCCAGTCAGGATTTGGTGAAAGCATATCCGCTCCTGTCCGGCTTTCGGTCATGTAGGTATCCGCAATCAGTTGAAGCATTTCTTCCCGGTTCCTCGGCTTCATCTTATTGGTAGAAGCTTCCTGGAATGAGACCGAACCGGTATATTCGATAATGGGTTTGCTCATTGCTTTTACCGATTTGGAGGTAATCAGCATCACACCGTTACTCGCCTGCGAACCGTAAATGGCAGCAGCGCTGGCGTCTTTCAGTATATCAATGGATTCGATGTCATTGGGATTGAGATCCACCATACTTCCGCGATAAATAATACCATCCAGCACAATTAACGGCGAATTACTGCCGGAGATAGACGTTCGTCCGCGGATGGTTACCTCCGGGTCGCTTCCCGCCGTAGTTACTGCACCCACATTCAATCCGGGAACAGTGCCTTGTAAAGACGATGCGAGACTAACATTCGAAGATTCCTGCAACTTGGAGAGGTCGGCCCTGACAACGGATCCGGTAAGGTCTTTCTTTTTGGCCGTTCCATATCCGATGACCACCACTTCCTCCAAGGCTTCCACATCTTCCTCAAGCGTAATCGTAAGGTTTGTCTGGTTGCCAACAGTAATTTCCTGCGTGAAATACCCGACATAGCTTACTTCCAGGACGGCATTGTCCGGGACATTCAAACTGAACCGACCGTCCACATCCGAAATGATGCCGTTGGTTGTCCCTTTGATGACTACGCTGGCGCCGATCAACGGCTCGCCTTTGACATCGCTCACGATTCCTGAAACCTTTCTCCCTTGCTGAGTAATGAATGCCATTACCTCTTCTTTTTGGGACGAAAGATCCTCTTTTTTGGATAGAATAATGTGATCATTCACCATCATGTATGATACATCTTCATCCAGGGCGCTATCCAATACTTCCGAAACCGGCGTATTGGTCACATCGACACTTACCTGCTTATCTGCATTTATGTTCTTCTTGTTGTAGAAAAACAAGTAATCGGTCTGGCGTTCCATTTCGTCTAACACATCAGATAATTTGGCTCGCTCCGCATTGATAGTCACATTTGCTTTTTGGGAATAGACCTCTACAGCCCCCAGTTGCAAAAGGACGAACATCATTAAAATTGTGGACACCTTCATAACTCTCAATAATTTTGAATAATTTTTTTCTGTTACAATATAATTTAATTTAATATTTTGCATAAATTTGCGTGTTAAGTTTTACAATAAAGATTTTAATCACTTAAAGTGCTAAGGCTTAACTCGGCCGGGAAGTATTGACGGTACTTTCCGGCTTTTGCCTTTCTGGGTTTGTCTTCCGGCGTGTTACATAGGCATTCAATTTTAAATGTTAAACAATCAATTTCATTTACGGGTTATCGTTTCATCTTCTTTTTAAGGTCGATGACTAATTCATTATTCTCTTTATCATATTTATAAGTGAACGGCATATCACTTTTCACGACGTTCATAATATCGGTGATGCTTTCGTATTGCCGGAATTTGCCGGTGCAACGATAATTCATAACGGCCGAGTCGTTGATAATGATATTGGTTTTGTAATAATGCCCCAGCCGTTTGGTCATTTCTACAAAAGTAATATCATTGAAATAGTAAATCCCGTCTTTCCAGGATATGTATTCTTTCGTATGGACGTTCACTGTCTGCATTTGTTGTTTTTCTTCGTTATAATACAACTTGTTGCCGGGTTGCAGCCTGTACTTTTTTCCGGTTGATTGCCTGTCGGTGATTTCTACGGAACCATCAATCAGGATGGTTTCAAAGGCGCCGCTATTGCTGTACGCATAAACATCAAAGGTTGTTCCCAATACGGTTATCTCATTTTGGGCGGTCTGGACTTTAAAAGGCCGTCCGGCATCATGCGTTATTTGAAACAGACCTTCGCCGTCTAAGGTTACCTGGCGGGAATGTTTGTCGAAAACGGCGGGATAGGTGAATTTCGTTTGCGCATTCAACCATACTAATGAACCGTCGGCCAAGGTTAGTTTTACCCGTTGGCCGGATGGAACCTCAATGGTGTGGAACAGGGCGTTTTTTTCGCGGTTTATAGTATATATGTACCAGCTCAGTCCGAAAGCAAGAGCGAAAATAGCGGCAATCTTCACCAATTCGCGCAGCCGGTGTACCGGTTTCGATACGGCGGGCGCGGGTTTCGCTGTCTGCTTCCGGTTGTATCCGGCAAGGATTTGGCTGAAACTGATAGCCGGTTCTTCGGGCGCGCGGTTGAGCAGGTACATGTCCCATACTTCGCGCAGTTTCAGGTATTCCTTCCTGTTCTCTTCGCTTTCGTCGATCCAGTCCCACAAGGCTGTTTCCTCTTGCGGCGAAATGAATCCGGTAAAATATTTAATAAAAACTTCCTGTTCCATTCTTAAAATAAAAAGTTCACTCCACATTTTAATGGTAAGACAAACAAGAAAGGAAAAACCCCAGTGAGTTTTCCCACTTTTTTTCGTTTTATACGAAAAAAAATAAAGGCGACTTAAGATATTGTTGATTTACTGCAATTTAATTTTTAGAATCGCCCACAATTTAGCATTATTCATTTTCGTT
>JAISJX010000104.1 GCA_031261145.1 Tannerella sp. | reverse complement strand
ACAAACAAGCTGTGATTGCATTCGGCATGATTAAAAGTACGGTCAAAACCGAACAGCTCGAAAAAGTCAGCAAACCGCCAATCAAAAAAGAACCGGAGAAAAGCACGTTTATCAGCAGTCAAACAGCCGATTCCATGTACGAAAAGAAGCTGAATTTCAAGCAAGACATTGATGTGCGCGGGATGCGGGGCGACGAAGCCTTGCAAGCCGTCACCTATTTCATCGACGACGCTATTCAAATAAACGCCAATCGTGTACGCATCCTGCATGGCACCGGTACAGGCGTCCTGCGACAATTGATCCGCAGTTACCTCGGCGCTGTCCAAGGCGTCAAACAGTATCAGGATGAGCATGTTCAGTTTGGCGGAGCGGGAATCACGGTTGTCGATTTAGAATAATCACTTAACATATTAAATAGATGAACACAACTTATTATCAATCCCCCATCGGGACACTCCGTATTTCAGAAAACGGCGCCGGCCTCACAGCCATTGAATTTTTTTTCGACCAACCCGTTCCGCCGGCAGCGGGAGAGGAGGAGACGGCCATCTTAAAAAAAGCCGTCAGCCAACTCTCCGAATATTTTGCCGGAAAACGGAAAACATTTGATCTACCCCTTGCCCCGCAAGGCACACCCTTTCAATTGCGTGCATGGAACGCCCTGCGCGAGATTCCTTACGGCGAAACCCGTTCCTACAAACAGATAGCCGAAGCTATCGGTTGTCCCAAAGGCCCGCGCGCCGTAGGCTTAGCCAACAATCGCAACCCTCTGCCTGTCATCACACCCTGCCATCGCGTAATCGGGGCTAATGGCCAATTAGTTGGCTACGCCGGGGGATTGGATGTTAAGAAACGGTTGTTAGAACTCGAAGGCGTCATTCTATAATTCAAAGATTGTACGCAGATTCCTTTGAAACAATCTGTTGATTTACTTCAATATCAGCTCAATCACCGGCACCTCCACATTCGGGCGCGTCACCGGAAGCGAGAGCGTTACGTCGTCACCGGAGCTCCTGAATCTGACTTCCGAAGCGTCATTCAGCAATTGCGCATATTTGATTTTATCTTTAAAATTGCTGAGATGCAGCGACTGGAAAGGCCATTCAAGAACATGAACATACAGCCGGTTCGTTGTCGGATTGTAGGTCAGCAAACAATTCTGCGGCGTTGGGAACTCGTCGGGCGCTTGCGTACATCCGTATATCGAACGGTTATGGAATTGCATCCACTTGCCCATCCCTACAAGACGCTCGTTGGCACGGTCGTCAAAAACGCCGCGGGCTGTCGGACCTACATTCAGCAACAGATTTCCGCCTTTACTCGTTATTTCGATTAACATCTCCACCAACTGATGCACGCTTTTCCACGTATATTCATCCCGGTAATAACCCCATGAACCGGAAAACGTCTGGCAGGTTTCCCAAGCAGCCCGCTTCCCGTCAACGGTCGGCCATTCCTTCGGCATAAACTGTTCAGGCGTCTGGAAATCCCAACCCCATGTGGTGTTATCAAGGTCTAAACGATTATCGACAAGGATATTCGGCTGTAGTTGCCGAATCACTTTCAACAATCCTTCCGAATCCCAGTCGTCATGGCCTTTCCCGTTCTCGCCCGGATAGGAAAAATCCAAAAACAACTCATCAATAACGCCGTATTGAGTCAGGAGTTCGGTCAGTTGGTTTTTCATATACTGCTGATACTTTTTCATATCCCGCTTGGCGTTTGCCACTTTCCGTTCTTCCGGGTCAGACGGGCCGTTCGGATGAATCCGGTCGTACGTGAAATCGGGATGATGCCAGTCCAGCAACGAATAATAGAACCCGATGCGGATACCTTCGGCGCGGAACGCATCGACCAACTGCTTTATCAAATCCTTTTTGTAGGGCGTATTCGTCACCTTGAAATCCGTATATTTGCTGTCCCACAAGCAAAATCCGTCATGGTGTTTGGTCGTCACCACCACATATTTCATTCCGGCTTCCTTCGCTTTGGCAGCCCATTCTTTCGGGTTATACAAATCCGGATTGAACTGCTCAAAATACTTCTGATACACTTCATCGGAAATTTTTTCCCGCTGTTTAACCCATTCGTGGCGTCCCGGTAACGCATAAATACCCCAATGGATAAACATTCCCAAACGGTCGTTCGTCCACCATGCCATCCGTTTTTCCTTCTGGCTTTCAGTCTCTTTGGCCCATGCCGGCGTGTCTTGAGCCATCACTTTACACGAAAAGCCCACCACCATTAACAATACAAATAACAAACTAATTCTCTTCATGATACATTCTTTTAAAAATTTCTATACATTAATATATTACATTCACTTTTTTATTTCTCTCTGTAATTAAAGTGCAAATATAGTCAATTTTTCTTCTTCTGCAAAAAATACCACAGAAATGGTATTTCATATCTAAAAATTTGCCACTACTTTTGCATCAGAAATATATAATAAATAAAAGAAAGAATTATGGCAACAAGTGATTTAAGATTTGAGACATTACAAGTACATGCAGGACAGGAAGTTGATAAGACAACACATGCGCGTGCATTACCTATCTATCAGACATCTTCGTACGTATTTGAGGATGCAAAGGACGGAGCCGACCTTTTTGGGCTGCGTAAATTCGGGAATATCTACACCCGCTTGCAAAACCCGACCACCGATGTTTTTGAAAAACGGGTGGCAGCATTGGAAGGCGGCGTCAGTGGATTAGCCACCTCAACGGGACAATCGGCTCAATTTATTGCGCTGAACAATATCTTGCAGGTAGGCGATAATTTTGTGACCACCTCGCATTTATACGGAGGCACCTACAACCAGTTCAAGTCGCAGTTCAAGCGCTTAGGCGTGGACGCCCGCTTCACCCCGGACGACGAACCGGCTTCCTTTGAAAAACTGATTGACAGGAACACAAAAGCTATCTATCTGGAAACCATCGGTAATCCTGAACTGAACATACCTGATTTTGACGCCATTGCCGACGTTGCCAAAGCGCACGATATTCCGGTGATAGTTGATAATACGTTTGGCGCGGCAGGCTTTTTATTCCGCCCGATAGAACACGGCGCTTCCGTAGTGGTTGAATCGGCCACCAAATGGATTGGCGGTCACGGGACATCCCTCGGCGGCGTGATTGTCGATAGCGGTACGTTCAACTGGGGTAACGGCAAATTTGCTGCATTTACCGAACCGTCCGACAGTTATCACGGGTTGGTATTCTGGGATGTATTTGGCGCTAACGGGCCTTTTGGAAACATCGCGTTCAACATACGCGCCCGCGTGGAAGGGCTTCGCGACTGGGGAAATACCCTCAGCCCGTTCAACTCCTTCCTGTTGGTGCAAGGACTTGAAACCCTGTCGCTCCGTCTGGAACGCCACGTACAGAACACACAGGCTTTGGCCGAATGGTTGGAACAGCATCCGAAAGTGGAATATGTAAACTATCCCGGCTTAAAAAGCAGTAAGTATTACGAATTAGGGAAAAAATATTTCCCGTTAGGCCCCGGCGCCGTTCTGACATTCAAAGTAAAAGGCGACCCGATCAAGGCCGACGAACTGATAAACAATGTGAAGTTGCTCAGCCATCTGGCCAATGTGGGCGACGCCAAGTCACTGATTATCCACCCGGCAGCGACCACGCACGAGCAGCTTTCGCCCGAAGAGCAAAAAGCGTCAGGCGTCGAACCCGGATTAATCCGTATATCCGTCGGTATCGAACATATCGAAGATATCAAAGCCGACATTCAACAAGCGTTGGATGCTATAAAATAAGCAATCGACATTCTATAGGTATTAGTGAGTAGAAGTTTGAGTTACAAGGAATAACCCGGAAAGGTTTTCCTTGTAACTTTTTTGTTTATGAACCTTCATGCAAATCCCGCAAAGGAGTTTTTCGACCGGATTCTTTGACAGAACGAAAAAAAATCTTATACTTGTACGCTTTTTATATTTTTTAGTGAGTACATTTATTGAAATTTATTGTCTAATTTGAGTACGAATAAAAAATTTATGGTTGGAAATTTTGTGAGGGTGTAGCTATATGAAAGAGCAGCGTGAAGAAAACAACGAAGCTATGTGGAATGACTTTTTATCAGGGGATAACGAGGCATTTAGCTCGTTGTATAGTGAATATGTGAACCTGCTCTTTGCGTATGGAATGCACTTCACTACCAATGAAGAGTTGATCAAGGATTGCGTACAGGATTTATTTGTACGGCTTTATGAAAACAGGAAGCGGCTGACACCCGTCAAAAATGTAAAAGTCTATCTGTATAACTCCATGAAAAATGCGCTGTTCAACGTATTTAAAAAAGAAGTCCAATATTACCAGATCGATACCATCGAACCCGTTTTTTATACCGAATTTTCGCCTGAAACGAGGCTTATCGAAGCGGAAAAGCTCCATGAACAAAAAAAACGTATCGCCCAAATGATGGAACTGGTCACTCCCCGGCAACGGGAAGTGTTACATTACCGTTACGTGGAAGAACTCTCCCTGGATGAAATTTGTGAATTGATGCAAATGAATTATCAATCTGTTCGTAACTTGCTGCATCGCACCGTTTTGAAAATTAGGAGTACAAATACCGATTCATCTTTGTCAAAAATAAAACGGAAGAAATGAGTACAAAAGAGAAAATAAATTGTCAATAGTACAAAAAAGAATTTCCAAAAATGAAGGAAAACGTAAAATATACAATTATAGATTTGCTGGAAGATGATAATTTTATCGCTTCCGCAAACCATCCGACGCCGGAAAGTGACGCCTGTTGGACTTCCCTTTTGACAAAAGGAGAAATCAGACAGGAGGATTACGAGCTGGCGCTATACTTTGTCAAATCATTATACCCCAATAATCAATATCTTACAAAAGAAGAAATAGCTGATATATGGACGAATGTACGGATGCAAACCGTCCGTCCGAAAAAAGATAGCAGGCTCATTCATCTTCTGATAGCGGCATCGGCAGCATGTGTTCTGGCGCTGGCGGGTCTGTTTCTATTTCAACATTCTACCGACGAACCGACTGTTCTAATCGCCGGAAACGAACTAAAGATTGAAGAAACCGCCCGGCCGGACATGACCGGTGATGATATTCAAATTATCTTTTCCGAAGAGAACAAAATCACACTGAAAGAAAAAACGGCGGATATAAAATATAATGACAAAGGAGAGGCGGAAGTGAACTCAACCGTTGTAAACCAAACGGCTGATGAAAAAAATACAGCGCAACCGGAAACCTATAGCCAAATCATCATACCGAAAGGAAAACATACTTCACTGACCCTTTCCGACGGCACCAAATTATGGTTGAACGCTTTTTCCCGCATTGTCTATCCGCCTGTTTTTAACAAAGACAAGAGGGAAATTTTTATAGAAGGCGAGGCGTACCTGGAAGTAACCCCGGATAAGGAACGTCCCTTTATTGTGAAAACAAACCAGATGGAAGTCAGGGTATTGGGGACATCTTTCAATGTTTCGG
>JAISJX010000051.1 GCA_031261145.1 Tannerella sp. | reverse complement strand
GGCTTTTTGGTTAGTCGTCCACACAACGGTCACTTCGTTTTCGGTGACACCCTGAAGGTAAGGGCCGCCGGTGATGGCGAACTTTTCCTGTGCAAATCCCGGTATGGACAGAAGGGATGCAAATAGAATAAAGGCTAATTGTTTCTTCATATTATATAATTTAATTGAGAATGTTCTTTTTAAAAACCAAATTCATCCACATCCACTTTCATTTTTTCTTCTTCCTTCGGTTTCTCCGCTTGCAGATGTTCCTTGTTGGCAATGATGATAATAGCGCGGTCGGGGCGTACGGGACAGATGGATTCGCAGCCGCCGCAACCGACGCATAATTCGGGTTCTACCTGCGGAATGGTCAGCGTACCTTTGTAGGGCACCATGTGTACGGCTTGTGTCGGGCAGTGCTCGGAACATGCGCCGCAATCGTTTTCTTCCGTGTGAACGATGCAGCGGTCTTTATAGAAACGGGCGATTCCGACTTGTACGGTCTTTTTTTCTTCGGATGTAATCGTTTCGATGGCTTTGGTTGGGCACACTTCGGAACAGATGGTACATTCGTAATTGCAATAGCTGTCAAGATAATCCATGCGAGGTTTCAACAGATAGCGGAATCCGTATTCCAGACCGGCCGGTCGCAAGACGTGGCTCGGACATTTTGTCACGCATAGATGACAGGCTGTACATTTTTCCTTGAACCGTTCCAGATTGATGGAGCCGGGAGGCGTGACGGGCAAAAACTCCTCTTTCTCACTGCCGGTGAGAGCGTTCTGTTTGGCGTTCAAAGCGGCTACCGGCAGAGAGGCGGCGACCGCTACTCCCGTAGCGATGAATGTCCGGCGGCTATTATTTTCCGGGGCGGATGATTTCACGGTTTCCGTCGCCAATTTTTCTTTCAGGAAGAACGGTTTAAAATTTATCGCATCTTTTTTGCAGGTGGACAGACAGTTAAAGCAATTGACGCACCGGGACATATCCACCGACTTGTCTTTGATATTGATGGCTTCGGCTTTGCATGCACGTTCACAAGCACGGCATTGACCGCATGAATCCTTGATGGAAATGCGAAAGAGTGAAAAGCGGGAGAATACGCTCAAAATGCCTCCCACCGGACATAGCGTATTGCAAAACAAGCGTCCGCGCCAAACAGCCATAATAATGAAAACGAGCAAAGCGACGCCCGATGAAATCAATGATACCGTTGTGATGTTGGTGATGGTTATATGGTAAAGCGAAAAATTCCCCATGCTGTTTAACGCTCCGGCTAACAGATTGTTGCCCCAGATAACGACCGGACGGAACAAGTTTGCCGCGATGCGTCCGAAATTACTGTATGGGTCGAGAAGCAGGCATAGTTCTGTCCAGCCGAAAATAGCAAATCCGCAGACAACAGCCAGCAGAACATACCGTAACCAATTGAAAGGCTTGTGATAGCGAAACCGGAAAACGCCGTTCTTTTTTTTCCTGCCGATGCAGAAAAAACGATTGATCATATCCTGCAAAATCCCTGCCGGACAGATGACCGAACAATAGATACGTCCGAACAACCATGTAAGCAGAATCAGAACCGTCACCCCGATAAACATCCCGCTTAAAACGGCAGGAATCAATTGTGTATGCAACAATCCATGTATTTGCAGAGGTAATTTATGGGTGATATCCACAAAAAACAACAGGATTGGGCAGAAAAAAAGGATTGCGAGAATGACCCGCAACACTTTTAACCAATTAGTATGTTTCATTATCATTAATTTAGTTGTCACACGTTTGCAATGCCGGAGGGCGCCCTAAAAACAAATTCACACGCCGTCATTGCGAGGATTCATCCGAAGCAATCCGGCAAAAACCGTGTTGGATTGCTTCAGACTACCCTGTTTTAAATCTTAATTCGTTTAATTTCGATTTTATCAATATCCTTTGTCCCCAACTTCAGCGATTCTCCTTTTCCAATATGGCCTACCGCTTCGATATCCAATTTCTTCACTTGGTTGAAGAAGCGCAAAGCGGCTGTATCTGCGGCGACAATATCGGTTGAGGCAATCAGCGATTTCACGGTTGCAACGTCCGCTTCGCTTTTTCCTTGCGGCCCGTTCTGGTGCATCATACGATAGGCGTCCACGATATTCAATACCGGTTTTTTCGACCACGTACAGATGTCTGCGATACACTGTTGCAGGTCGTTACTATGGAATATACGGCGATCCCAGACGATTCCCATGTAATTCTTCATGGCGCAGGAAAATTTGGCGCCCCCGTGATTTTTGAGGATAGGGACATTAAACCATATATCTGCTTCGTCCAATGCTTCATGGATTTTCGCATTTTTCAGCGTTACTCCCGACGACAGCGTTATTTCCTTATTGTAGTAACGTTCGTCGTTTCCCGGAACAATTGTTCCACCGGCAGCTTTCACCGCTGCTTCGATGCCGCTTGAGGCATAGCATTTTTGCCAGTTATCGCACGTATGGTCGAACACGGTTACTTTTTGCGCTCCGGCCGCCAAACATTTTTTGACTAACGCACTGATAAGTTTTGGATTGGTATTTCCCGCTAATTCCGGCGTGCGATCCCATCCGATATTGGGTTTGATGACTACTTTTTGTCCTTTTTTGACAAATTTCTCGATTCCGCCAAGCGCTTCCAAGGCTTTATCAAGCATTACTTCAGGTTCTCCGCCCATCACGGCTACCAAGTCGGGAGCTTTTTCCACAGCTACGGCATTCGTTGTTAATGCGGCTTCTAAACCGTTAAAGTTCAAAGACAAGGTAGCTCCTGCGCCAACCATTGCACTGTTTCTGATAAATTCACGACGTTTCATTTTCAATTTGCGCTATTAATTATGTTTATACTATTTCTTACAAACTCCAAATTTAGACCATATTAGTGTCGGATTTTAACTTTTCAATTTATCACGAAAAAAACGGCGCTAAACACGAAAAAAAAGCGACTCATCCAATCCCCTTTTATCCCACTTTTATGGAGTTAAGCACAAAAGTAGGATTTTTAAATAGATATCTTCCTTACAGGATAGTTAAAAAAATGAATTTGATGCTGCAAAATTATATGTACAACGATTGTCAAAACAAGTATGATGTAATAATCGGCATTTTATGGATGAAAGAGATAACTTATGGGTCGATATTTTCACGTAAAATTCATCATGATAGAAAAATATAACGTATTTATTAATAAACAAAGAAATCCCTCTGACGTCCACTTAAATTTTTTTTACCAATTTTTTTTTGTGAAATTCGTAAATAAGCAAGATTTATATTATTTTTGTGCGGAAATTGCCGCGGGATTTTTTGTTTGGGAAAAATTATACGGCAATTTGTTCAATAATTAGAGGAACGCCAGCGTATTGAATTTGGCGGGATTTTTTTGTTGAAAAAACAGAGGTATAAATGAATGTTATTAACTAAATATTACTGTATTTTAAATTATGATTACAAATGTTTTTTGGTTTATTCCTGTAGCGTCGGTACTGGCGCTATTAGTTGCCTTTTACTTCTACAAACAAATGTTGAAGGAGAGTGAAGGCACTCCTCTGATGGCGAAGA
>JAISJX010000046.1 GCA_031261145.1 Tannerella sp. | reverse complement strand
AGCCTGAGCTATATCGTTCATAGTGGTGTGATCTACCCCCATACGAGCGAAGAGTTGTCTGGCTACATCTACCAATACATCACGTGTTTTCGAAACCGTTATAGACATAAACTGCGCATTTTGGTCAATTTTGTGCGCAAAAGTAGTTAAAATAATCGCAAAAAACCAAGAAAGCGAGAAAAATCTTACATTTATTTGTTTCGGTGGTATTTTTGTCATACCTTTGTACCCGAAATCAAAATCGCGGAGTGGAGCAGTGGTAGCTCGTTGGGCTCATAACCCAAAGGTCGTAAGTTCGAATCTTGCCTCCGCAACTAAAAAATCCCTATACATTAATATATATAGCAAATGAAATTGTGATTGGAGCAAGAATTGGCGGTTGGCTATTAGCCTTTAGCTAATCAAAAGAAAAAAGGATTCAAGTTTTCTACCGAACTTCCAATCCTACGGATTGTCAATTAGGAAAATATATGATACTCATATAAAAAATAATCGCTTTTTTATTTGGATAAAAGTATATAAATAGTTACCTTTGTGGAATCAATTCAACATAAAATGAAGTACACTGAGTTTCACAGGTTAATTAAAAAGAATGATTGGACGTTCTCGCATGCCGAGGGAAGTCATTACTTCTATGTTAAAAATGGAGTTATATCGCCTCCGGTTCCATACCATGGAGCCAAAGAGATTGGAAAAGGTTTGAAAAAGACTTTAATTAAATCAATGGGGCTGAAATACGTCACTTAAAAAACAAAAGAAATGGAAACAATAAAAATTATCATTGAAAAGAGCGCCGACTATTTTGATGCTTATGCTGAAAACTGCGATGGAATATGGGGAGCAGGTGAAACGGCTGAAGCAGCAAAAGTTGATGCTTTGAAAGGGTTAGAATTATTTGTAAATTCGAGGGAAAAAAAAGAGCTGCCTGCAATATTACAGGGTGAATATACGATTAAGTTTTCGTATGACACGCAAAGCTTTATGAATTACTATAATAAGTTGTTCTCTAATGTGGCTTTAGAACGGCTGACAGGTATCAATCAGAAGTTATTACATCACTATTCCACCGGATTGAAAAAGCCTCGTTTAGCTCAACGGAAGAAAATAGAAAATGCCTTGCATGAGTTAGGCAAAGAATTATTGGAGGTTAAATTGTAGTATTTTTCTTGCCGGCCTGTCTCGTCTGACCGGTATCAATTATAATAAGGTACAAACATCTTATCCACTGGATTGCTTCGCTACCGCTCGCAATGACGGGCAACGTGCCAAACGTCACTGCGAGAGATTCTTACAGAACAGGCTCCGCAGTCTCTTTCGTAATTGTCAACTATCAATTGTCAATTAAAAAAATCTGCGTGCAATCCTTGAATCTTTACATTTTCAATATGATTCTTTCGCCCAATTCTTTGCTTAAAATCATTTTTATTTCATTCAGGTGTTGTTGTTCTTTCATCAGTTCGATTGCCTGGTCAATATTTCCCTGCGCCTGCAAATCTTTAATCTGTTTACCTGTATCATTTATTTTTTGCAGGATATACGCCTCTTTCAGGGCAAACAAATCCCGGCAGATGGCTTGTTCAAATTCTTCCATCCGCTTCAGGAACTGTGACTTTTGCTCCTCTTTTCCTTTGTCGGTTATGGGCGCGGTCACCATTGAGCGGTCGTCGAAGTGAAACAGATAGTTTTCGTCCGCCAAATCAACGGCTATCCGGCTTATTCCGGGATCCGGATGGGAAAGGAAATAACGGGACGCGATGAAATTCGCATCGCTGCAATGCGCTACCGATTCGTCCAGGATACTTTTGTATTGCGGAACGGAAAAAACAATCTCATCACGTTGCAATTCCGAATGGATATACTGGGCTACTTTGATGACAATACGCTCGCCATCTTCCTCATAGTCGAACAAAACCCATTCGCCGAACTCAATGATGTAGCGGAGCAACGCTTCTTCGTAGGCTTTATAGGGCGAAACGACCTGTTTCTGCCGGGGATACGGCACAAAAGCATCGGGGGGCGGCAATTCATCGTAGGGCACAAAAGCCTCCGGCGGCAACTCGTTATCATACGGCACATAAGCCTCCGGCGGAGCAGGCATTTCCGGCGGTTCCGGCATATCCTGCGGAACGGAAATGTTTGTTTTGGACACGGGCGGCGTTTTGCGGCGGTTCGAGCGGATTTTGTTCAGCTCGTTCAGCAGCACCTGCTCTTTGACGTCCAGCATATCCCTGCATTCTTTAATATACTCGGAACGGATAATATCGTCCGGGATGACGGCGATGGAATGGATGATGTCGGAAATCAGTTTCGCCCGTTTGATGGGGTCGTTGCCGGCTTCGTCCAATAACAATTTCGTTTTGAAGCGGATAAAATCGGTTTCGTGCTGCTGGATATAGACGTTGAACTCAAACGCACTGTGCGCGCGGGCAAACGAATCCGGGTCCTCGCCGTCGGGCAGGAGAACGACTTTCACATTCATTCCCTCCTCCAGCAAGAGGTCAATTCCGCGGATGGCGGCTTTGATTCCGGGAGCGTCGCCGTCGTAAATCACCGTAATATTATTGGTGAGGCGGTGGATGGTATGTATCTGCCCCTTCGTCAAGGCGGTGCCGGAGGATGCAACGACATTCCCGACGCCGGACTGGTGCATGGAGATTACGTCCGTGTAACCTTCGACCAGAAAACAGTTATCGGCTTTGGCGATGGCCTGCTTCGCAAAATAAATGCCGTATAATTCGTTACTTTTGTGATAAATATCACTTTCGGGCGAATTGACGTATTTGGCCGTTTTCTCGTTTTTCTTCAGGATACGTCCGCCGAACGCCACGACCTTACCGCTAAGCGTATGCACGGGGAAAATAACCCGCCCGCGGAAGCGGTCGCTCGCCGCTCCGTTTTCGTAGAAAGTGACAAGTCCGGTCTTTTCGAGAAAGTCTTTTTTATAACCGCTGCCAATCGCCGTCTGATAGAGGTCGTCGCGTTTTTCGAGGCTGTATCCCAACTGGAACTTACGGATGGTTTCGTCCCTGAACCCGCGTTCGGCAAAATAGCGCAGTCCGATGGTACGTCCTTCCTCGTGTTCGAGCAGGCGGGAGGTGAAATGCTTCTGCGCCCATTGATTGACGATAAACATACTCTCCCGGTCGCTCTGCGACTGCTTTTCTTCGTTCGTCAATTCGCGCTCCTGAACTTCGATGTTATATTTCTTCGCTAAGTAGCGAAGGGCGTCATGATAGTTCAGTTGTTCGTGCTTCATGATAAAATAGAGGGGCGATCCGCCTTCTCCGCACGAAAAACATTTGCAAATATTTTTGGAGGGAGATACGTAAAAAGAAGGCGACTTATCCGAGTGGAACGGACACAGTCCCACGAAATTAACCCCTCGCTTCCGTAAGGTGACAAACTCCGATACCACGTCCACAATATTGGCCGCATCTAAAATTTTATCTTTTGTGAGCTGATCTATCATATAAATTTTACTACTTTTGCCTGACAAATGTAATGATTAATTGCCAATAGTTTTTTATCTTTGCCTCACAAAATAGTTAAAATGATGGGTATGAAATGTAATTTTATTGTTTTTGGTTTATGGCTGTCAATCGCCGGCTTTGCGCAAACGGTTGAACAGCCTGTTGATACGCCTCAGCGGGCGAATGATTTCACCTATACGCTGGCGTCCGAAGAACAGGGAACGCTGTACGAAATTCAGTCGGAACGGACGTTGCTCTATTTTTATAACCCGACGTGCGAAGATTGCCAGTTGCTGATGGAGCAATTAAGCGAGTCGGATGTGATAAACCGTTTGATTGCGAACAAACGCCTGACCGTGCTGGCCGTCTATCCCGAAGAAGCGGACGATATTTGGGAAGAACATGCCGAACTGGTTCCCAAAACCTGGATCAACGGGTATGACCAGGAGGCGAAAATCAATATCGAAGGGATTTATATCATCACTAAATTTCCGGCGCTCTACCTGTTGGATAAGGATAAGAATATCATCCTGAACGAAACAACACTGGAAGAAGTCGTTAAGCAATTGAGAATTGAGAATTAAATGTTTCTAATTTCTTAGCAGAATAAATAATGGATCAAACACGGGTTAAATTAAATGTATATGGGCTGACGAACAGTCAGATGCAATCGGGGGCGTACGCTCTCATTTTGTCGGAGGAAGGCCGGCGTTGGCTTCCTGTGATTGTGGGCGTAGCAGAGGCGCAATCCATCGCGATTGCATTGGAGGAAATCCAACCGGTACGGCCTTTGACACACGATTTGTTTATCGCGTTTATGAAGTCTTTTCACATCCGGTTGCGGGAGGTTTTTATCTATAAATTTGAGGATGGGGTGTATTTTTCGGAGATGGTTTTCTCGGATGAAACGCAAGACATCCGGATCGATTCGCGCACGTCGGACGCGGTGGCTATTGCGCTCCGGCTCAAATGTGAAATCTATACGTCAGAGCAGATCATGCACAAATGCGGGGTTATCCCCGAAGACTATGCGGCCATCGATAAGAGCAATTCCCTCTCGTCCATAGACTTCGACACAAAAAAGGATGATAATGATCAACTGAAAGACTGGCTGGCCCTCCTGCTGAATGATGAATTGGAAGAACGTATGGAAAATGCTATCAGTGAAGAGAATTATGAATCTGCAAAAATGTTTAAAGAAGAACTGTTGCGGCGCGAAAAGGAAGGAGACGATACGTTATGATTGAATCGGCCGGTTTTAGCTGGGTATCATTCCTGCGCGGGATATTGGGGTTGGTTACCGTTATGGGGGTGGCCTATCTGTTCAGTTCGAACCGTAAACGCATTGACTGGAAATTAGTGGGGTCGGGACTGGCGCTTGAGTTCGTAATCGCTCTGTCGATTCTGTACGTGCCTTTTGTGGGGACTTTTTTTGAGTACACAGGAAAGGCGTTCGTCAAGTTATTAGACTTTACGCAAGCGGGTATGGAGTTTCTGTTAGGCCCGTATGCGGCTAAAAACAACGGCATTGTGTTTCTGATTCACTCGCTGCCTGCATTAATATTCTTTTCGGCTATCGTTGCGCTGTTCTATCATTGGGGGATTCTCCAACGGGTGGTGAGCGCTTTTTCGTGGTTGCTGAGACGCCTGTTCAGGAATATTTCCGGGGCGGAAGGCTTGGTGGTTGCGGGGAATGTCTTCCTCGGCATGAACGAATCGCCGATTATGGCCAAGAATTACCTGCCGAAGATGACGAAATCCGAACTGTTTCTGATCATGGTGGCCGGTATGGGAACGATTTCGGGAACGGTGTTGGGCGCATACATCGGGATATTGGGCGGCGGCAATCCGTCGGCACAGGTATTTTTTGCCAAACACCTGCTTTCGGCCTCGGTCATGGCGGCGCCCGGAGCGATTGTCCTGGCCAAGATGCTGTATCCGCAAACCGAACCGATAGAGGATTCGACGGCGGGCGTCAATATGGAAAAGGAACACAAAAATGCAATGGATGCGCTGTGTTCCGGCACGATGATGGGTACCCGGCTGATGGTGAACGTAGCAGGCATGTTGTTGGTTTTTATCGCTTTGGTGGCGATGGTAAACTATCTGTGCGAAGGGCTTCTGGGTCGTTATACCGGGTTGAATGAATGGATTGCGTCCGTGACGGACGGCAAATCCGGCGGTTTCACGGTGCAGTTTATGCTGGGCGCGGTGATGTCGCCGTTCATGTGGCTGATTGGCGTACCGGCGGACGATATTATGCAGGTGGGTTCGTTGTTGGGGCAGAAAACCGTCCTGAACGAGTTTGTCGCTTATTTCCAGATGCAGGAATGGAAAAATGCCGGACTGTTCATCTATCAAAAATCGGTGGTGATGTCCACGTACCTGCTGTGCGGCTTCGCCAATGTGGGTTCGATTGGGATGCTGATAGGCGGTATGAGCGTGCTGGCGCCCGAAAAACGCTCCGTCATTGCCGGGTTAGGTTTCCGTGCGATGGTTGCCGGGGCGTTGGTGTCCGTGCTTTCCGCCACTATCATCGGAATGATTCTGGGATAAAACGATGCCACTTTTCTACGCACCCGATATAACCGCTCATCCGGTTTTGCCCGAAGAAGAATCAAGGCACGCCATCCGTGTGCTCCGGCTGAAAGAGGGAGATGAAATTGCGCTGACCGACGGAAAAGGTTTTTTCTACCGCGCCGTCATCGCCCGGCCGCATCCCGAACAATGCGAAGTGACGATCACGGAACGTCGGCAGCCTGCATATCAGCCTTCTTTCCGCGTGCATATCGCCATCGCTCCGACGAAAAATACAGACCGCATGGAATGGTTTGCCGAGAAAGCGACCGAGATTGGGATTGACGGGATTACGTTCCTGAACTGCCGTTTCTCCGAACGGCGCGAGATGAAAACAGCCCGTTTGGAAAAAATCCTCGTCAGCGCCATGAAGCAATCGCAAAAGGCTACGCTGCCGAAGATAACCGGTATGACGCCCTTCCAGTCTTTTATCAAACAGCCCTTTGCCGGACGTAAATTTATCGCCCACTGCGAAGACGGCGAGAAACGTCTCCTGAAACAAACGTATCATGCCGGCGAAAACGCCCTGATTCTGATAGGCCCCGAAGGTGATTTCAGCCCCGAAGAGATTGAATCGTCCCTGCAAAACGGCTATACTCCCATCTCGCTGGGCGAAAGTCGCCTGCGAACGGAAACGGCGGCGCTCGCGGCATGTCATACCATCCATGTTTTGAACCAGTAAAACGGGAAAAGAGAGGATTCAACGATTCAATCATTCAACGATTCAAAAGGTGGAGTTAATCTTTTTTATTACACTAATCGGCAATAAAGAGTGTATAATGCCCGTTATTGTAACTGTTTTGAATTATATTTGTACGTTTTTTGAATGCAATAACTTTTTTTGAATTGAAATCTGAAATATTCAAACTTGGCTTCTTAACCGTTTTAGTTTCCTGTACTTCACCGGATTCGGGTAACGTGTCCACTTACACAGTGACACGCGGCGATTTTGAAAATGTATTGTACATTGATGGGTATGTAGAGCCGGTTCGATCGACTACGGCTACTTGTCCGCCTTATGTTGAGGGAGTTATTGGATTTCTGGTTGAAGACGGAACGTACGTTAAGGAAGGCGATCTGGTTGCCATTGTAGAAGTGGCCGAACTCCAGACATCGTATGATTCGTGGGTGACTGCCTTGGAAAATGCAGAAGTCGATTTGAACATGACCCGCGCCAATCTGGATATGGAATTCGCCTTGTTGGACGCCCAGGTGAAAAATAATGAGGCCGAGACGCAGATTGCACGGTTAGATTCCCTTCAACTGCAATACGCCACGCCGAATCAAGTGAAAATAAAAGAGTTGGAACTGGCGCAAGTGTCCATTCAAAAAAATCGTTATGAAAAGAAACTGCAAGCGCTCGACATTATCCAACAGTCGGAAATACGGGCGAAGGAGTTGCAGGTGCGACAATTAGCCAACCGTCTCCAAACGGCGAAGGAGAAATTAGACGCCCTGACCGTGAAAGCGCCCAAAGATGGTTTGGCCATACGGGCGACTTCTCCCATGACGAGGCAAAAACTTCAGGTGGGCGATCCGGTCTGGCACCTGATGCCGTTAGTCAATCTGCCGGAGTTTACAGCCATGAAAGTCAAAATACAAGCTCCCGAAACCGATTACAAATACATTAATATAAAGGACTCGGTTCTTTTTTCGTTCGATGCCATGCCCGACAATCTGGCTTGGGGAAAGATAGAAATGAAATCGCCCGTAGGCCGGCAATATAAAGAAGGTTCGAAAGTGAAGTTTTTTGATATTGAGGCATCCATTGACAGTACGCTGGAAATGCCCGAACCGGGTTTTACGGCCAATTGCCGCATCTTCCTGAAACAGATAAAAGACACCCTTCTCATTCCTCAAATAGCTATTTTTGAAGAAGATTCGTTGAAAGTAGTTTACGTGAAACAGGGAAAACATTTTGATATGTATCAGGTAACGACCGGAATCACATCCCCTAAAGAAGCCATTATTACGGCCGGACTGCAGGGCGATGAAGTGATTTCGTTAGTAAGACCTCCGGCGTCGGCTATACGGAAGAAACAATTCCTGCCGCCCGATTCAGTCCGCATAAAGCCGGAACAAACGAACGGGAAGGCGGAAACAAACGGGTCGGCGGAACCGGTTAAAACGACCATTGAACACACGGAATCGATAATTCTCAACAAACAATAAACTATGAAGAGAAACGTAATTCATTTATTCATGCTGCTCCTGATTTTCAGCGCGTGCAGCAAAAAAGACACCGGGCAAATCCCCCTCGCAACAGTGGTGCGGGGCACTTTCTTTATTGACCTGTATGAAGAAGGTGAAATTGAGGCGATTAATTCAATCAGTATCTCGTCACCTACCATTTCATGGCGTTACGGAAACCTGAAAATCACACAATTGGTGAAAGACGGGCAGGAAGTGAATGCCGGTGACACGCTGATTGTGTTCGACCCTTCGGAAGTACAGAAAGGCATTGTCGAGGCCGAAAGCCGCATGGAAATCAGCCATGCGGAATTGGAAAAATTGATGGCCCAACATCAATCCGACCTGGAAGAACTGAATGCAGATTACGAAGTGACCCGCCGGTCGCAGGAAATTTCCAGGATACGTTTCGAGTCGGCGATCTATGAGTCGGAAGTAAAGAAAAAGGAAATACAGTTGAATCTGGATAAAGCCGGTATCGCCTTAGATAAAGCGAAAGAGCAGATGGAGAACCGTATCAAGATTCAAAAAGAAGAAATCAAACAGAAAAACCTGACCATCGAACAAGACCGGTCACGCCTGAATGAAGCCAATGAAACCCTGCAAAAGATGTTTGTGGCAACCCCTTCCCCCGGAATCGCCATCATCGCGCGGAGTTGGAGCAGCGGCAATAAATTTCAGGTCGGCGACCAGTGCTGGTCAGGGTTTCCGATTATCCAACTGCCCGATTTAACCGCCCTGAAAGCCATCGTGAAAATCAATGAAGTGGATATTGCCAAAATTAGCAAAGGGCTGAACGTGGAAATCAAGCCGGATGCTTTTTCCGACAGTATTTTTTCAGGGACAGTGAGCGCCGTGGCCAATCTGGCTGTAAATAAAGAAGGTTCATCCAAACTGAAAGTCTTTCCGGTCGAAATCGTGATCAACGAAACCAATCCGAATCTGCTTCCCGGCCTGACCGTGAGCTGCCGGATTATTATCGACCGGATCGACGATGTGGTGTACGTCCCTTTGGATGCCGTTCATCAGGAAGGCGATAAGTTTTTCGTGTATAAGAAAACATCGCGCGGATTCGATAAAACCGAGATAGAACGAGGCTCTGCCAATTCCGACTTTATGATTGTCACTTCCGGGTTGGATGAAAAAGACAAAGTCGCTTTAGTGGATCCGTTTGCGAATGAAAAAAACGGTAAAGAAACCTCCCCTAAAGAGTAATGCCATGAAACAGTTACTTGTAACCCGCCGCGCATCACTCTTCAAAACCGTCCTGCTTCTCTTTGCCGGGTGGACAGCCGTGACCTGTAGCCATCCCGCCGGAGAAAGTGAAAAAGAGGTGGCGGACGGAAGAAACATCGTGGAAACCGGCGAATTGATGGCCGTCAATAACCGTTCGTTCGTATTGGCCCGCTACGGGCAGTACTGGTATCAAATGCGGGTCATAGGGATTTTGGAACACGGCTCCATTGTAGCGGCAGGCGATTCGATTATCCAACTTGACCCGACGGAAATCAAACGCTTCATCATTGACCGCGAGAGTAGTCTGGAGACCGAATTAGCCAATCTGGAAAAACTTCGCGTCGATCAGGATAACCGGATTAATGAATTGACAACCAACATCAAAAATGAAATGGCGACGTTCAATCAGAAAAAGATAGAACTGGAATCGTCCCGTTTTGAAACCGAACGCCTGCGCAAAATCAAAGAGTTGGAGTTTGAACAGGCTAAAATCACGCTCGCCAAAGAAGAACGGAGGCTGGAACTGACTAAAACGATTAATTTCAACGACCTGAAAATACAGGAGATACGTGTCCGGCAGGTTCAAAGTGAAATAGAAAACGCCTACAACATTTTGCCGAAACTTACGTTACGTTCGCCCATAGCCGGCGTATTCCAAATCGGTAAGAACTGGCGGACGGGTAACCTGATTAAGGTGGGCGATGATATTTATACGGGTAATAACATGGCGAATGTTCCCGAACTTACCTGGATGAAAGTCAATACTTTTATCAACGAAAACGATTTCCTGAAGATACGAAACGGACAGAAAACATCCGTTCGGTTGGATGCGTTGCCGGAGGTGGTTTTTGACGGGGAAATAAGTTATATCGGTAAATTGTGCCATTTGAGAGATAATAATAAGAAATCGCGCCAGAAAGTTTTTGATGTGGAAGTCAGGATGCTGAAATCCGACTCCCGTTTAAAACCCGGCATGACGGTAAGTTGCGAATATATAAATGACTGATTATGCAAGTTGAAGAAAACATCCGTTTAGCAATCCATGGATTGACCGATCATAAATTCCGTTCATTCCTGACCATGCTGGGTATTATTTTCGGCGTAGCCTCGGTGATCGCCATGCTTTCGATTGGCGAAGGCGCGAAGCGCGAAGCCATCGCCAAATATCAGGACTTGGGGGTAAACAATATTATTGTCCGGGAAAAGAAAATGACGGACGAAGAACTGGAAGAAGTCCGTGCGAAATTCTCACAGGGCCTGTCCATCAAGGATGCGAATGTAATCCAAGAAATCGTGCCCGGCGTGCAACGCATGGCTTCGCAGGCGGAGATAAATATTGATGTTAAATTTGCCGACAAATCCGTCAAATCGACGGTTATCGGCATCACCCCGGAGTTTCCGGCCATGATGAACTACCGGTTGCAGAACGGCGAGTTCATCAATGACGGCCATTATACGCAACGACTGAAAGTGTGCGTTCTGGGCGCCGGCGTGGCCGCCACCTTATACCAGCAGGAAGACCCGGTCGGGAAGATGGTGAAAATAGAAGACCAGTGGTTGGAAGTCATCGGCGTGCTCGAATCGAAAACGCTTTTCACCGAAACCGTCGGCGAACTGGCTGCACGCGACCTGAATACGGATGTCTATGTGCCCTTATCCACATTCCTGAGCCGTTTCAGCCGCGAAAACGCGCTTTCCAGTGAAATACAGCAAATCACGATTCAGGTAGAACATTCAGACCGCCTGATTGAGACGTCCGGACTGATTCATGAAGTGCTGAAAAGGCATCATTTCAACAATGAGGATTACAGCATCGTCATCCCCTACGAATTGCTCAAACAGGAAGAAAAAGAACGGCAGATTTACAACTTCTTATTGGGTGCAATTGCCGCTATTTCCCTGATAGTAGGAGGTATCGGGATTATGAATATCATGCTGGCCACCGTCATGGAACGAACCCGCGAGATAGGTATCCGCCGGGCTATCGGCGCACGGAAAGCCGACATCATGAGCCAGTTTGTTTCCGAAGCGGTTGCTATCAGTATCACCGGCGGAATCATCGGCGTCGTTCTCGGTGTAAGCCTTTCGCTGACAGTGAGTTTATTTACGGACGTAAGTACGTACATACGTCCGTATTCCATCTTTATCGCGTTTGCTTTTTCGGTGATCGTCGGGATTAGTTTCGGCTATCTCCCGGCCAAAAACGCCGCCAATCTGAAACCGGTAGATTCAATCAGATACGAATAAAAATAATGCCATGTTAATTGAAATAAAAGATTTGGTAAAGAACTATTCCATAGGGGAAATTGAGATTCCTGCCTTGCAGGACATCAACCTGCGGATAGATAAAAACGAATATGTCGCCATTATGGGGCCTTCGGGTTCCGGCAAGTCCACGCTGATGAATATACTCGGCTGTCTGGATACGCCTTCGAGCGGCCAATATTTATTCAACCAAGTGGATGTAAGCACCCTGGATGATGACGCTTTGTCGGCGATGCGGAACAAGGAAATCGGATTCATTTTCCAGAATTTCAACCTGCTGCCCCGCCTGAACGCGCTCCAGAATGTGGAATTGCCGCTGATTTATTCGGGTACACCCACGCACGAACGGAAAGAACGGGCGTTGAAATCCTTGAAACGGGTGGGTTTATCCAACCGGATAGACCATAAACCCAGCGAATTGAGCGGAGGGCAGCGGCAACGGGTGGCCATCGCAAGGGCGTTGGTCACGAATCCCGGAATCCTCCTGGCCGACGAACCGACCGGCGCCCTCGACTCGAAAACCGGCGACGACATCATGGCTTTGTTCGACGAATTGAACAGGGAAGGGAATACCATTATCCTGATTACGCACGAACAGGGAATCGCCGATTATGCCGAACGGAATATTTTTATAAAGGATGGCAGGATACATTTCGACCGGCCGAATCAGAATAGAATACTTATTACTAAAAACGAATTGTTATGAAAAAGATATTTTTATCCGTTTTGATACTAATGACTTGCAGTCCTGTGATGCGTTCGGAAAATTACGACCTTACGCTGGAAGAAAGCATCGAAATAGCCAAAGAGAAAAGCTACCGGATGCTGACCCTGATTCAGGAACTACGGATTGCCGAATTTAACCTTAAATCGGCCACCAGCCGCCTGAAGACCCATATCAACATGACCATGTCCCTGCCCGATTACACCGAAACGGTTCGCCAGAAAGCCGACAGTACCGGCGTTTTCTTCTCGGTCAAGGAACTGACCTATTCGGGCGGACTGACCATCAACCAGCCGTTGCCAACCGATGGTAATATCTTTATCCAGACAGGGTTATCCAGTTATATGGATTATTACAACGGTACGCGCTCGTCCAATCTCAACACCCGTCTGGGTTTCCGGCAACCGCTGGACGCCTTCTACGGGTATAACGCCATCAAGACGACGCTCAAAAGCGCCCAATTAGCTTACGAACAATCCAATAAAATGCTGAAAAGGGAAGAACTGAACCTGATATATGAAGTAAGTAATGCGTATTACAATTTACTTTCGCTACAGAAAAGAACTGAAATCGCCCAATTGGATTTAGACCGGCAAACGGAAGCCTTCGAGATTTCCAAAAACAAATACGAAGCGGGACTTATCCGCGAAGTTGACGCCTTGCAAATGGAAGTCGATCTGGCGGACGCACAGAGTAATTACGATATGGCCATTCTGGCCCAAAATTCGTCCGTCAATTCGTTCAAAGAGTTGCTGGGGATTGCTTTGGACGACCAGATTACGTTAAGCAGTACGCTGGATTACAAAATAATCATTGTCGATGCGGATAAAGCCGTTCAGATGGCCCTGGAGCACCGGTTGGAAATCCGTGAACAGGAAATACAAATCGAGCTGCAGAAGTTGGACATCAAACGGCAAAGAGCCAACGGAATGATACGCGGAAATATCAATGCCTATTTTGAAAAAGTGGGAGTTACCACGCCCAATCCATCGACAGGAATACTTAATTCCATCAACGACTCCTACTCGAACTTTATGGATCGGCCTCTTAACTACGGAATCGGCCTTACCATCACGATCCCTATCCTGGATTGGGGCGAAAACCGCTCTCTGGTGCGCGCCTCCGAAGCGCGGTTGAAACAATATACGCTGACAAAGGCGCAAGTGGAACGAAATATTGAAACCGACGTCCGCAATTTGGCCGCCAGTGTGAACAGCAACCTGAAGCGGTTGCAGTTGTTAGAGAAAAACGTGGCAGTCGCCGAGAAAAGTTTTGAGATTACACTCCAGCGTTTCTCCGACGGCGACATCGACAGCCAGGCGCTCGCGCTGGAACGTAACCGTCTGAATACGGCCTATATCTCACACCTCGGTTCCTACATCAGCTATCAATTGACCCTTGCCGACCTGATGCGGAGAACGTTTTACGACTTCCGTAACAACGTGTTGGTGGAATAAATTCAAGGATTTCGCGCAGATTCCGCAGATTTTTCGCGCAGATTCCGCAGATTTTGGGCGCAGATGGACGCAGATTTTAATTCATTTAATCTGCGTTTAAAGGGACGAAGCAATCTCCGTCCTCACGACATACACTCCTTTCGCCAATTTTTGTCTTGCCTGCGCAACGTCATTGCGTTCCTTTTTGCCCGTATGGGCATTAACCGGCAATGTTCTGCGGACAAATGCAGGTGAGGTACAAAGTTGTTCTATTGATATTCAATACCTAACGGTCTATTCTTTTCCCAAACTTAGGTCAAGGGCCTGACTTTGCCGCGGCCCTCTTACGTAAAAAAATC
>JAISJX010000015.1 GCA_031261145.1 Tannerella sp. | reverse complement strand
CTTTCCCCGTCCACTCGCCATACAGGAACGTTTCCGACTGATTCATTTCCGAAATGGCATGGTCGTATTCATTGTCGGAATGTGACTGCGTATGGCGCAATCCTGCGCTGATACGGTTTGCCCCCAATTTCTTTTCATAAATTCCCTCACCTATCAATGAATATTTTTTGCCGATAACTCTATTATTCACATCCGTAAGAAACACATCATTAAGGCTTTCCCGGTAGAAACGGTTATTATCGGTATAGTTGTACGTCCCGACGAGGTTGAAGACCAATGTCTGGTTGTTTTTCAGCAGTTGCTGATAATACAGGTCAAGCGCCGGACGGTTAATCTTTTCTTTGGTTTGGTCAATCATCCGGACAGCGTCCGCCGGATTCGCCACATTATAAAGCGAGCCTTTGTAGTCCCAATGCGGCTGATTACTCGTGTAATAACGAAACGCTGCATTAAACGCCTGTTTCTCGTTCTGATAACTGTAAGCAGTATTCAACGTCTGCCAGGTTAGTTCGGCGTGACCGGGTTCGCCGGTTTCTTTCCTGTGAAGCGTAGAGCCGTCCGCAAAAGTGAATTTCTCCTCGTTGTCGCGCCACATCTCGTAAAAGTCGCGGTGACGAATACTGTAATTGACGGTAAATTCCGATTTTTTATGATTTATCCGCCCGTTGAGGTAATTATTCCCCCAAGCCGTCGTCAGAGCGTCGCTCAGATTTACACCCAGATTCCCTCCCGTTTCAGGACGGCGAACGATATAGTCGAGAACGACTTCCGCATTGCCGTAGCGCAGTCCGGGGTTATCATGATATTCGACACGGATAATACTTGCCGGTTGCAACGCCACGATTTCCTGAATCCCAACCTTGACGCCATTGACACGGTACTGAATCTCGCCTCCTCCGGGAAGTGTCACATTATCGTTAAGCGGATTAACCTGCAATTTGGGCAACATCAACTGTTGCAACAAATCCACGCCGTTACTCGACTGCTTTACCTGCCGTTCCGTCGGGAAGATGATTTTCCGGTCGAGCCGGTTGGTCGTTGCCGAAGCGGTAACAGTCACCTCGCCCAACGATTGCGTCGCCTCTTCCAATAAAATATCGTCCAACGCGATATTCTTTGCAGCGCCGTTCAACTCAACAAACTGCGTTTCGTATCCTATGCTCGAAACGACTAAGCGATAATCGCCCGAAGCCACTTTGGTCAGCCTGAAACGCCCTTCCGTATCCGTAACCGCGCCGCTGACAAACGCAGAGTCCGGCGTCTGTAACACCACATTGGCAAATTCAACCGCTTTGTGACTGTCTGCATACATCACCCGCCCTTTAATCTCAATATCCAATGCAAACGCCCACTGCGTCATGCCGAATAATACTATAATTCCCAATATTTTCTTTTTCATTTTCGTTGTATTTCTTTCTACATAATAGACGCCACCGTTTCAAAAAGGTTACAAAAAAGGCGGTAATTTGAATAAAATCTATCTTTGCCTGTTTATCCAAAGTGTATCTGTACTTTGACAGAATCCACCCGTACTTTTGAATTGTACAGGTGAATTTTAATAGATGAGCATGGGCAAGGATTCAACGATGCGAATGCTACACACGATACAAGTAATCTACAAAGATAAGCAATTACTAAAAAAAATGCTTATCTTTGCACTGATAAAAAAAATTGAAATAGATATGGAAGCAAGAGTATTAGATGAAGATATGAAGGATAAAATCACTTTCGTAACGTTCATCATCGAAAAATTTGCCTCAGCCTATAAAATGAACAGGCAGGCGGCTTACCGCTACTTGAAAAAATACGGCGGTCTGGACTATATTTTTGAATGTTGGTGGGCATTACACATTGACGATCCGTTTTGGGCGTTAAAAGACATTTACAAGGTTTGCCGTAATAATGGAGGATACAGGTAAATGAAAGTATATCACGGCAGCGATACCTTTATTGATGTAATTGACTTGAATAAATGCAAGCCAAGTAGGGATTTTGGACGGGGCTTTTATGTAACAAAACTTCGTCTGCAAGCTGAAGAAATGGCTGCCAGAGTTGCCAAACGAGGCAAAGGACAGCCGGTAGTTACCGAATTTGAATTTGAAGAATATGCCTACGAAGACGAGGATTTGCGCGTACTTCGCTTTGATGCCTACAATGAAACATGGCTTGATTTTATTATCCTAAACCGGAAGAACAAAACGCACAACCCCACTCATAATTACGATATTATTGAAGGTCCCGTAGCCGATGATGCTGTATCGGTTCGTGTAAATGATTACCTGCAAGGGAAAGTATCAAAGGCTGATTTTCTCATTGAGTTAATACATAAAAAACCTTCACACCAGTTGTGTTTTTGCACTTTTCAGTCACTGTTAATGCTCGAACGGACTGACAATAAAGCCGAATGTGATATTTACCACATTGATGACCGTATAATTCAACAACTGATGACAGACAAGGGATTACCTGACACGCAGGCAAGCAACTTGTATTTTAAATCCAACACTTACCTGCAACTGATTGACGAATCCACTGCCCTCTATCAAAAGCCGTGGATGGAAATATACGAAATGCTTTTGCCGGAATTGAAATTGAAGAAATAACCGTTCCGAAACCCCTCTTTACTCATAGATTAGCCCAAAAAGCAATTCCGGCGCAAATATCTCATTCGCGATTTCCTGCAATTGTTCGGCTGTGACCGCTTCGATTTTCTGAAAAACTTCTGTGAGTGAATCATAGCGGTCATAATGAAGGAACGATTTTCCCAGACTGAGGAAAAGCCCCTCTTTATGGTCGCTCGATAAGACCAACTGCCCGATAGCCTGTTTTTTTGCCATCGACAGCCGGGTGTCGCTCAACTTTTTTTCGCGAAGCCGGGACAGTTCCTTTTCGACTAACCGGAACGCTTTATCCTTGTTTTTCGGGTCGGTGCCGAAATAAACGGAACAGATTCCGGTATCGGTATAAGAAGTCACATTCGATTCAATAGTGTAAACCAATCCGTTTTTCTCACGCAGTGCAACATTTAACAGGCTGTTCATGCCCTGCCCGCCCAGAATGTTATTCAACAAAAACAGAGGAACCCGCTTCTCGTCGTGCATATCGTACGATTTTCCGCCGATAAGCACATGTGTCTGGTGTATGTTTTTCTTTTTCCGGAGTTGCCGGGGTTGTATCAGCGGCGGTTTTTCCCGGTGATTAGCCGGAGCCTTGGCGGGAATATCGGACAGATACTTTTCCGCCAACCGCAGGATTCGCTTAAAATCCGTGCGCCCCGTCGAAAAGAAAACCATATTTTCAGCCGTGTAATACCGGTTGACAAACGAAAGCCCCGATTCACTGCCGAACGAAAAAAGCGAACGTTTATTACCCAAAATATGATGTCCCAACGGATGCCCGTCAAATAATAAATTCTCAAACTCATCAAAAATAAGGTCGGAAGGACTATCCTTATATGATTGAATTTCATCCAGAATCACCGCCCGTTCCTTCTCTATTTCGTGAGCGGGAAAGCGTGAATGCGCCACGATGTCGGTCATCAGTTCGATGGCGCGTTCGTAATATTCTTCCATAAAAACGGAATAGACAAATGTTTCTTCTTTAGATGTATAAGCATTCAGTTCGCCTCCGATATATTCCATCCGGTTCAGGATATGCCACGCTTTGCGCTTCCGGGTGCCTTTGAAAAGCATGTGTTCGACAAAATGAGCCAGCCCGAATTCGTCCGGCTGTTCGTCCCGCGTACCGGCGTTGATGGCCAGACCGCAGTAAGCAATAGGCGATTGGGTCGGCAAATGAATGATCCGAAGTCCAGTCGGAAGTGTATGTATAAAATAGTCCATAATTTAGTTCTTTTCTAATCGAACTGCAAAAGTAATACTTTTTCCTAATCTCTAACATTATTTATAAAGTTTACTTGCAACGTTTGCGTCTTTTTTTTCATCATATAGGCAGAATGTACAATTAATATTATATAGTAATATGAAGAAGATTAAATTATTTGCGTTAAGTATTGGAGTGGCGATAGCCGCTTGTGTGTTCAATTCCTGTGATGATGACGGGTATTCGTTGGGGGACAGATGGTATTCGATAGCGACGGTCAATCCGTTGGACAGCACTTCGAGGTCGTTTTATCTGACATTGGATAACGGGACGACTTTGTGGCCGGCTGCGTCGCATGCACATTGGTATAAGCCGCACGAAAACCAGCGTGCAATAGTTGTTTATACGATTTTATCGGATGAAATGGAAGGATATGACCATTTCGTTCAGATACACGACATTCGTGACGTATTAACCAAACCGTTTGCCGAAGATTTGGGTGAAGGGAATGATGAGAAATACGGAACCGATCCGGCGAAGATCTTGGATATGTGGATTGGCGATGGTTATCTGAATGTAGAATTTGGCTTCAACTATGGTGGGGCGGCTGTACATTTCATTAACCTGATGAAAAATGATGACGCGGAAACACCGTACTCTTTTGAGTTCCGCCACAATGCCTACAATGACAGTCAGCATTACGGCAGGAGAGGATATGTAGCGTTTGACCTGTCCGAATTAGACACGAACGGAGAGAGTGTCACCCTGAATATCAAAGTGAAAACGTTCGAAGGCGAGAAGGTTTATACGATTGAGTATGATCCGTCATCCAAAAACCAATCGAACAGACAAAAGAGCGTTTCGGAAGATTGGGTGGATGTAAAATAAACCGGCTTTTTTTTGTAATCTTGTTTTTTAATAGAAAAAGAGGTTGGGGAAATCCCCCAACCTCTTTTCAGT
>JAISJX010000451.1 GCA_031261145.1 Tannerella sp. | reverse complement strand
AATTTATCAGATTGCTGCAATCTGATTTTCGTACAAAACACGAAGTTACTTATTATGCTTCAACACTTTGCGTATCATCGGTTTTCCTGACACGTGCGATGAAAAAGGCAACGAAAAAGACCGCAGGACAATGGATTGATGAAATGCTTGTCGCTGAATCCAAGATATTATTGCGCAAGTCCGGCTGTTCCATTAAGGAAATAGCCGAGAAATTGCATTTTTCCGACCAGGCATCGTTCAGTAAATTCTTTAAGAAAAATGTGGGGATGTCGCCGAGCAAATATAAAGGACGGTAATTGCATAAAAATCTTTTGACCCGTACAACAAAATAATTTGAGAAAAAAAACAGTAATAAATTTCCCCTGAATTTTTATTTGCATATTTCCCCTATTTCCACTTATTTTGCAAATCTTTTAAAAACTGACAATATGGAAAGAGATTTTGGCAGCGATAATTTTTCGGGAGTATTACCGGAGGTATTAAAAGCTTTGGAAGCAGCGTCTTACGGACATCAACATTCGTATGGGGCAGACATTTATTCGGACAAAGCGATTGCGGATTTCAGGCAAATGTTCGGCGAGGATACGCAGGTTTATTTTGTTTTTAACGGCACGGCGGCTAACGTGCTGAGTCTTTTGGCATTCACGCAGTCGTACCATGCGATTATTTGTACGGAAACGGCGCATATCAACGTCGATGAATGTGGCGCGGTCGAAAGGCATACGGGATGTAAGTTGCTGACTGTCCCCACGGTGGACGGGAAGCTGACGGTTGAGCTTATCCGCAGGCATCTCCATGGCATTGGCGACCAGCATCATGTGCAACCCGGCGTCGTCTCCATCGCGGAATGTACGGAATTAGGTACGGTTTATACGCCGGACGAAATCCGGGAAATCTGTGATTTCGCTCATTCACAGGGTCTGTATGTCCATGTGGATGGTGCACGGTTAGCCAATGCGGTTGCGTATTTGGGCGTCCAACCGGCGGCCTTGATTCGCGATCCGGGTGTTGATGTGCTCAGCTTCGGCGGAACCAAGAACGGGATGCTTTTCGGGGAAGCGGCATTGTTTTTCAGCCGACCGCTTAAAGAGGTGAAATACCTGCGCAAACAATTACTTCAACTGCATTCCAAAAGCCGTTTTATAGCGGCTCAATTCTCTGCCGTTCTGAAAGATAACCTTTGGTTGAAATCGGCGGGACATTCCAATGCGATGGCTCAATTGCTGGCCCGCGAGGTCTCCGCCGTGCCGGGTGTAAAAGTCACGCAGAAAGTGCAAGGGAATGAGGTTTTTGCCATCCTTCCCGGCAGGATTGAAGCGTTGCAGGAGGAATGTTTTTTCTATGTCTGGGACGAAAATACGGGCGAAGTGCGCTGGGTTTGTTCGTTCGATACTACGGAAGAGGACATCGCTGAATTTGTCAAGCTGCTACAGGCGAACGCCTGACTGCTTATTCAAACCGGATGGTCTTCGCCGGGCTGATTTTCGTGATTAAATACGACGGGCCAAGCATCATCAGCATCGAAACGGCCAATGTGCCCAGATTGATTAACAGCCACGACGTCAGATTCAAATCTATCGGCACTGCGTTCACATAATAGGTTGATGAATCAAGTGGAATCAGGTGGAATTGGGATTGGAGGAAGCAAATAGCCAATCCAATCACATTTCCCCACAACATCCCTTTGCCAATCAGGAAAGAAGCGATATACAGGAACACCTTGCGGATGCTCCGGTCAGGCTGTCCCAACGCTTTCAGAATCCCAATCATATTCGTCCGTTCCATAATGATAATCAGCAATCCCGAAATCATCGTACAGCCCGCCACGGCCATCATCAGTATCAGGATAATCACTACATTCATGTCCAACACGTCTAACCAGTTGAATATCATCGGAGTCAGTTCTTTTATTGAACGTACATAAAACGTATTTCCTTCCCGGTCCTGTTTATCAATCAGGTGAAAATAAAGATTTTCGGTGATAGCGTCCAAGCGGGTATAATCATCGACCAGGACTTCCAATCCGCTGACGGCATCCTTGTCCCAACCGTTCAAACGGCGGACTTGCTTGATGTCGGCAAACACATACAGTTTGTCGTAATCAATAAATCCCGTGTCGTAAATCCCTGTGATATGCAATTTACGCGCCCGCGCGTCTTCCTGTTGTACAAAATAGGCAAAGAACGAATCGCCACATTTCAGTCGCAGGGTATGAGCCAGATAGTTGGAAATAATCACGTCGGCGCTCGTTTTGCCCGCGTCAATACTGAAGGTTTCGCCTTCCACCAAATGCCCGGCGAAGAATGTCCAGTCGAAATTCTCGTCAATTCCCTTCAATACAATCCCCTGAACATCCGTTTCGGTCTGAAGCAGCCCCGGTTTGGTGGCAAACGCTTCGACATGCCGGACGCCCGGATACGAACGCAAATCTTCCAAGAGACTGTCACTTACCATTATCGGAGAGGTCTCGTATGAAGAATTACTGTCAAAATTAGTGATTTGAATGTGCGAACCGAAGCCAATCACCTTGTTACGCACCTCATTCTTGAACCCAATCACAATCGCTACAGACAGAATCATCGTTGCCAGCCCCAGTGCAATACCGGCAATCGCAATATGAACGGCGGGCGGGGTCACTTTACGATCGCCGTCCGCCTTGCTGAAATGTATCCTCTTCGCTGTGAATAGTTCAAAGTTCATCCGTTTTTTTTATTTTACTCGCCCGGGATATGCTTCCAATGCCTTTTCCAAAATCGTCAGCGCGATGGCTAAATCTTCCTTTTTCAGCACATAAGCCAGACGCACTTCGTTTTTCCCATAGTCCGGCGACGTGTAGAAACCTGATGCCGGCGCCATCATAATCGTCTGCCCTTCGTAGGTGAAATCCCGCAGGCACCATGCACAAAATTCATCTGCATCGTCCACCGGCAACTTCGCCACCGTGTAGAACGCCCCCATCGGTATCGGCGAATAGCAGCCGTCGATCCGGTTTATCCGATCGACCGTGAAGTTACGGCGTTCCAGATATTCATTATACACCGAGAGCATATATTCTTCGGACGTGTCCAACGACGCTTCCGCAATGAACTGTCCAATCAGCGGCGGGCTGAGGCGCGCCTGACACCATTTCATCACATTGTCCTTCACCTGTTGGTTTTTAGAAATCAATGCGCCGATGCGGATACCGCATTCGCTGTAACGCTTCGAGACGGAATCGACCAGCACCACATTGTTTTCAATGCCTGCCAGATGAAACGCCGAGATATACGGCGCTCCCGTGTAGCAAAATTCACGATAGACCTCGTCCGAGAAAAGGAATAAATCATATTTCTTCACAATGTCGCGCAACTGATTCATTTCCTTTTGCGTATAAAGGTATCCCGTCGGATTGTTCGGATTGCAAATCATGACCGCTTTCGTACGCGGCGTAATCAACTCTTCAAACCGCTCCATCGACGGCAACGCAAACCCGTCATTAATCGAGGACGGAACGGTCTTGATAACTGCGCCGCTCGAAATGGCAAACGCCATATAATTGGCATACGCCGGTTCCGGTATAATAATCTCATCGCCCGGGTCGAGGCAGGCCATGAACGAGAACGATACCGCTTCCGAACCACCGGTGGTAATGATAATATCGTCCACTTCTACGTTGATATTGAATTTCTTATAATATTTCACCAGCTTTTCACGGAAGGAGCGGATACCTTCGCTCGGCGAATATTCGAGCACGGTACGATCGAGGCGCCGCGCCGCTTCGAGTCCGATTTCGGGCGTCGGCAGGTCCGGTTGCCCGATATTCAGGTGATATACTTTTATACCTTTCGCTTTAGCCCGGTTAGCAAGAGGTACAAGTTTCCGGATGGGAGACTCAGGCATACGGATTCCCCGTTGTGATATTGTAGGCATCTTTATATATTAATTATAAAACTCCGCAAAAGTAGTGTTTGTAAGAAAACTATCCAAATTTACTTTTGAAAAAGCAGGGTCGGCGCATTATTTTGATTGCCCTAAAATAATATTTAGCCAATCCATTGTACAAAATAGAACTTTTTATACCTTTGCAAAAAGATTTCATTTAGACGTTTTCGGATATGTTAAAGCAACAGTTACAACAGAAATTACAGCAAAAGCTTTCCCCGCAGCAGATTCAGTTGATCCGCTTGGTGGAACTTCCTTCGTTGGAGATGGAAGAACGGATAAAACAAGAGTTGGAAGAGAATCCCGTACTGGAAGAAGGGAGCGATAGTTTGTCCGATGAAATGGACGATACGGGTATGGATGACGAGGCGTTCGGTGCAGACGAGGGCGATCTTTCGCTGGGTGATTATTTGACCGAAGATGATATTCCTGATTATAAGCTGAATGAAATGAGCAGTCAGGCAAGTCGCAAGGAAGATATTCCTTTTACTTCAGGTGTTTCTTTGCAGGAACATTTATTGGAACAATTGAATTTGCGACATTTGTCGGAACAGGATCGGAAAATCGGCGAATATATTATCGGGAATATTGATGATAACGGTTATCTGCGCCGCGATTTGATGGCGCTTACGGACGATTTGATATTTAAAGCCGGCGAAGATGTGTCTGAAGAAGCAGTCCAGTCAGTATTGACGGTTGTTCAGGATTTTGACCCGATAGGAGCGGGCGCACGGAATTTAGTGGAATGTCTGCTGTTGCAATTGGAAAAGAAAACGCAGACGCCTTATACACAACAAGCCATCCTGATTCTGAACGACTACTTTGATGCGTTTGTCCGGAAACATTACGAGAAGATACTAAGCGGATTAAATATCAGCGAAAAAACGCTCAAACAGATTATCAACGAGATTACATCCCTGAATCCGAAGCCCGGAAACGGCTGGAGCGCCTCGTCGGTCACTACGGTGATGAACCAGATTATACCTGATTTCGTGGTGGAAACGTATAACGGGGAATTGACGTTAAGCCTCAATCAGAGAGGCGTACCCGATTTGCGTGTCAACCGTGAATATATCGATCTGTTTAATGATTATTCGAGCAACAAGGCCAACCAGACAGCGGATATGCGGAATGCCGTTCAATTTGTCAAACAGAAAATAGATTCCGCGCAATGGTTTATCGACGCCGTCAAGCAACGGCAGGAGACCTTGCAATATGTGATGCGGGCGATTATGTTGTTGCAAACCGAATTTTTCATGACCGGCGACGAGTCTAAGCTCCGCCCGATGATCCTCAAAGACGTGAGCGAACGTTCGGGATACGATATTTCGACCGTCTCGCGCGTGAGTAACAGCAAGTATGTGCAAACCAATTTCGGTATCTATCCGTTGAAATTCTTTTTCTCCGAAGGAACCCAGAACGACAGCGGCGAAGAAATTTCTACGCGCGAAGTGAAACAAATCATGAAAGAAATCGTCGATACGGAAGACAAGCATCAACCGATTACGGATGAGGCTATTGCTGTCATATTAAAGGAGAAAGGATACCTGATTGCGCGGCGCACTGTTGCAAAATACCGGGAACAAATGGACATTCCGGTTGCCCGCCTCAGAAAAGAATTGTAAATTTGCAACCTGAATAGAATGCAAATGAGATATACATTATAATATAAACATTAATCATTTAGTAAGATGAACTTTCCAACAGATTTAAAGTACACCAAGGATCACGAATGGCTCCGGGTGGAAGGCGATGTAGCTTATGTGGGTATCAGCGATTATGCCCAGAAAGAATTGGGTGAAATCGTTTATGTGGACATTACCACTGAGGGTGAAACCATTGCAAAAGAAGAAGTATTCGGTACGATTGAGGCCGTAAAAACCGTGTCCGATTTGTTTATGCCCGTTTCGGGCGAAGTGCTGGAAGTCAATCCCGCGTTGGAAAACAGCCCTGAATTAGTGAATGAGTCGCCTTACCGGGACGGCTGGTTGATCAAAATCAAACCGACCGACTCCGACGAAGTGGATTCACTCCTTTCGGCTGCTGATTATCAACAATTAATCGGATAAACGGTATGACACCCTTTGTCAGTGTGATTATGGGCAGCACGTCCGACCTTCCTGTGATGGAAAAGGCTGCCCGGTTCTTGGACGAGATGGAAATCCCGTTCGAGATGAACGCTTTATCCGCTCATCGTACGCCGGAAGACGTCGAACGCTTTGCCAAAGGAGCGAAAGAGCGGGGCGTCAAGGTCATTATCGCCGCCGCCGGTATGGCCGCACATCTTTGCGGCGTAATCGCCTCGATGACACCTCTTCCTGTGATTGGAGTGCCGATAAATTCGACGTTGGACGGAATGGACGCCCTGCTGGCCATCGTGCAGATGCCGCCGGGAATCCCCGTTGCCACGGTTGGAATCAATGGCGCCTTGAATGCCGCTATCCTGTCGGCGCAAATCCTGTCGCTCAGCGACGAAGCGCTTCAGGCGCGTTTGCTCAATTACAAAGAAAGCCTGAAAATGAAAGTGGTAAAAGCCAACGAAGAGTTGGCCAAAGTGTCCTTCAAATACAAAACGAATTGACTGTTTGCTTTCAACGCCGCCGGTCGTCGGTCGTACATATCGGAAATACGCCGTTAGGCGGTTCAAATCCGGTACGCATCCAGTCGATGGCCAATGTCTCGACCATGGATACGGAAGCGGCTGTACAGCAGGCTATCCGAATGGTCGAGGCCGGGGCGGAATACGTCCGTTTCACGGCTCAGGGCGAGCGCGAAGCGCTCAATCTGGGCGAGATACGGCGACAATTGTCTGCACAGGGTTACGACACGCCTTTGGTGGCGGATATTCATTTTAACCCCAAAGCGGCTGACGAAGCGGCTATATGGGTGGAAAAAGTGCGTATCAATCCGGGAAATTATGTAGATAAAGCCAAATCGTTCCGGCAGATTGATTTTTCCGATGAAGAATATGCGGCTGAAGTGCAGAAAATCCGCGACCGTTTTATTCCTTTTCTCCACCTTTGCCGGACGTACCGGACGGCTATCCGCATCGGGGTGAACCACGGCTCGCTCTCCGACCGCATGATGAGCCGGTACGGAGATACGCCCGAAGGCATGGTCGCTTCGTGCATGGAGTTTCTCCGGATATGCAGGGAACAGTCTTTTGAAGATGTGGTTATTTCCATCAAAGCGTCGAATACGGTGGTGATGGTAAA
>JAISJX010000380.1 GCA_031261145.1 Tannerella sp. | reverse complement strand
AATTCAGCAAATCGCCGGCAAAATACTGATCGTAGGCAGTCATATCGATTAAACCGTGTCCTGAGAGGTTAAACAGGATGGTTTTCTGTACGCCTTCTTCTTTCGCTTTCTTCGCTTCATTGATGGCGGCAGCGATGGCATGCGCCGATTCGGGCGCAGGAATGATTCCTTCGGTTTGTGCAAACAAAACGCCGGCTTCAAACGAATCCAACTGATCAATATCCACCGCTTCCATATAATTATCATTAATCAATTGGCTGACAATGGTACCGGCTCCATGATAACGCAATCCCCCGGCATGAATATGAGCGGGTGCAAAATTATGTCCGAGCGTGTACATCGGTAAAAGCGGCGTGTAGCCGATTTCATCGCCAAAATCATACTGGAAAACACCCCGTGTCAGTTTGGGACAAGAGGACGGTTCGGCTGCGATGAAACGTGTTTTTTTGCCTTCCAGAATCGTATGCCGCATAAACGGGAACGAGATTCCACCGAAGTTCGAGCCGCCACCGAAACATCCGATGATAATATCAGGATATTCACCGGCCAGTTCCATTTGTTTTTCGGCTTCAAGCCCGATAACAGTCTGGTGTAAAGTGACATGATTCAATACACTACCTAAAGTATATTTACAGTTAGGCGTCTGCATGGCCAATTCGATGGCTTCCGAAATAGCCGTTCCCAAACTTCCGCGGTACGTCGGGTTTTCGGTCAGGATTTTACGGCCTGCCTTGGTGGACATACTCGGAGAGGCTACTACCTGTGCACCCCATGTTTGCATCAACGAACGGCGATAAGGCTTTTGTTCATAACTGATTTTCACCATATAAACGGCCAGTTCCAGCCCGAACGCTTTGGCGGCATACGATAAGGCTGTACCCCACTGTCCGGCGCCTGTCTCTGTCGTAATGTTCGTAATACCCTGTTCTTTACAAAAGTAGGCTTGCGCTAAAGCCGAGTTTAATTTGTGCGAACCGACCGGGCTGACACTTTCGTTCTTGAAATAGATATGCGCCGGCGTATCCAATGCTTTTTCCAGATCGTACGCGCGAACAAGCGGCGTCGAACGGTATGCCTTGTATTTATCGCGCACTCCGTCGGGGATATCAAACCAGGCGTCAGTCTGGTTTAATTCCTGTTTCGATAACTCTTCCGCGAAGATAGGATACAAATCTTCGGGTTTCAGGGGTTGTTTCGTACCCGGATGCAGGATAGGACGCGGCTTGGTTTTCATATCGGCCACGATGTTATACCATTTTTCCGGAATCTCATTTTCACTCAGAAGAAATCTTTTTGTTTTTCCCATGTTACATTAATTAATATGATTCATACTCAAATTTACGTTTTCAACAAACTAAAAAGACCTGCTGTTTTCAGTAAACAACAGGTCTTCTTTATGATTTCATTTGAATAACATTTGACGCCCGACTAAACCATCTTGTTTACTACAAAAAAGTTCAGCCGACGCCAATAAAATGTCTTATTCAAAAAGCTCATAGAATGATGTTTTATTTAATCGTGACGCAAAATTAGACGATTATTTTTATTAAACAAAACTATTTTGGAGTTTTTTTCGCCTTCCAATTCATAAAAAAAATTAAGACTAACTACTTGATACATAGAAAGACGATTCCATCGCAAAAAAAATTATTTTTAGCAATTTCAGGTTTTGTTTTAGCAATTAGATTATTTGTGTCTCTCCGGATTTTTTGAAAAAACAAATGATTATTTTGATATACTCTCAAAATACGATGGATTCGGCTTCTGTCTTACGAAAAATCAAATTGAGCAAAAAAAGAAAGCCGGAGCGATGCCTCGTTGAAACGGTCAATTCGTTATTAAATGGACTATATTGGGGAAAAGTGCGAATTGACCGTAAAAAAGTTATTCGGGCTGAAAATGATTAATTTCTAATTCGATAATTGGAGGAATCAGAATTATTACTACTTTTGCGGAAATTTTTTTGAAGCAGCAGTTATTCCGTTCCGGGATGAGCCGGAGTGGATTTCAAATTAAAAACCATTATTGATGAATAAATTTGCATTCATAGACTGGATTATCTTTATTGTATATGCAGTCATTATCGTAGGGGTCGGATTGTGGGTGTCGCGCACCAAAAAAGGGTCGGAGAAAACGACGTCGGACTATTTCCTTGCTAACCGGTCGCTTACCTGGTGGGCTATCGGCGCATCGTTAATTGCGGCGAACATCTCCGCGGAACATTTTATCGCCATGTCGGGGTCAGGATATGCCATCGGCCTGGCCGTCGCGTGTTATGAATGGATAGCCGCCGCCGTCTTGCTGGTCGTCGCGAAGTTCTTCCTGCCGGTGTTCCTGAAAACGGGAATTTACACTATGCCCCAGTTCCTTACCATGCGCTACGACCGCAGGGTGAGTACGAGTTTATCCATCTTCTGGCTGCTGATGTATGTGTTTGTCAATCTTACTTCGGTGAGTTACCTGGGGGCGCTGGCGCTCGAAAAGGTGCTGGGCATCCCGCTGATTTACGGAATTATCGGGCTGTCGGTTTTTTCGGCGATTTATTCGTTGTGGGGCGGACTGAAAGCTGTGGCATGGACGGATGTGATACAAATCGTGTTCCTGATAGGCGGCGGATTGGTTACCACCTTCCTCGCGTTGAATGCGGTGAGTGGCGGCGAAGGCATTCTGGCGGGATTCAAGGAACTCGTCGTTCAGGCGCCCGAACGCTTCCATCTGATTATCGAAAAAGGCATTTACACGATTCCCGACGGGACGGAAGGCGCGGTGAAGGATGCATTTCTGGATTTGCCGGGACTGGCGGTTATCCTGGGGTCGATGTGGCTGACCAATACGTGCTTCTGGGGATTTAACCAATATATCATTCAGCGCGGGCTGGCGGCGAAGAACGTCAGGGAAGCGCAATACGGACTGGCGTTCGCCGGATTCCTCAAACTGCTGGTTCCCTTGTTGGTGGTCATACCGGGTATCGTCGCTTACGTGCTACATGCGGATGTGAGCAAATCGGACGAGGCATATCCGTGGCTGCTCAACAATATTATCCCGCCGGGCGTTACCGGACTGGCTTTTGCGGCATTAGTAGCGGCTGTGGTATCGTCGCTAAGTTCCATCATCAACAGTACGTCCACCATTTTCACCATGGATATTTATAAAGGGTACATCAAACCGGAGGCGACCAACAAAGACTTAGTACGGGTGGGGCGAATCGTCGCCTTCGTCGCCTTGCTGATCGCCACGCTTATCGCGCCTAAATTTGCGTCATTCGACCAGGTCTATCCGCTGATACAGGAATTTACGGGCTTTATCTATCCGGGTGTGTTCCTGATATTCTTCCTTGGGGTGTTCTGGCGGCAGGCAACATCGAATGCGGCGTTGTGGACGGCCATTCTCACGCTGCCGGTGGCGTTTGTGTTCAAGTTTGTAGCGCCGGACATGCCTTTTATCGTGCGTATCGGGTACGTGTTCATCATCCTGACGGTTGTATTTGTCGGCATGAGCCTTGCGGAGAAGAAAAACAAAACGGCGGCGCCCGGATTGAGCGCACCGGAACGGGCGGTCAGGGTTCGCCGGGGGAGTTTGTTTATCGCTGTGCCGGCATTGATGGGTATCGTGGCGGCGTTTTTCCTGAAACGGTATGCGGACTTCGCATTAGATTCGGTTTATACGCTTATCGTCAGCTTTATCCTGTTAGGCGTCGTCATGATTACGGACGCCCGGTTCCCGACAATGAACAACAAGGCTTTGACGCTGACGAAAGGTCTGTTTAAGACAACAACGCCGTTTAACCTGGCAGCTATCGGTATCTGCGGAATATTGATATTCCTGTATATGTATTTCTGGTAAAATTGAGAATTGAGAATTGACAATTGAGAATGAATCATATAAATTCTTCTGGGATCGCTGCCTTGTCCATCCTGCGATAGCCGTAGATGTGAGGCGCCATTAACTCGATTCCTTCGCGGTTGAATATATCCTGGATATTCTTATTCAGGTCGGAATAGATTCGTATCATTTCGTTGGCCTGGCTTGTATAGAGATTGATTTCGTAGCGCACATAGAAGTCATCCAGGGCGGTTTGCAGCACAAAAGGCTTGGGTTCGGCCAGTACATCAGGCGTTTTCATCGCGGCTTCTATCAGCAACTCGTGCATCCGCCGCCAGGATATTTCGTAGCCCATCGTGACGGAGGTGTGCAAAATCAAACCATACTCCGTGGCCGAGGCGGTATAATTGATGGTCTGGGTGGACATGACACTCGAATTGGGAATGGTGACAATCTCGTTTTTAGTTGTCCTTATGCGGGTCACCAACGAACTTTTTTCGATTACATTCCCCAGGTTTTCGCCAACCCGGATACGGTCGCCGATTTTGAACGGACGCATGTAGGTGATGACCAATCCCGCCATCAGGTTACCGATCAACGACGTAGAACCCAACGAAATCAATACCCCGACAAAAACCGAAACGCCCTGGAAGATGCCTGAATTGGAGTTCGGCAGATGGGGGAATATCAGGATAAACATGAAGATATAGAGAATAACCCTGATAATATTGAACGTAGCCGACGTCCATTCGGCATGGAACCCGTTTATGGTAATGCTTCCGTTGCTTACTTTCTCGGAAATGGCGTGTATGGCTTTGAGAATAAGCCGGAAAATAAAGATGATAATAATGATGATAATCAAGTCGGGAATAAAATCCCAGACGGTCATAACAAGGCTTTTCAAAGGAGATATGATGTATCCCAACAGTCTGTCGGATAGCCATCTTGTCCCCGGAACCAACAGGAAAAGAATCAACAGGAAAAAATAAAGTATAATGAGATAAAGCCCCAGGCGCAGGATACGGAGGATAGCGGCGCCAATCGCAACCTGTTTTTCGGCATCCAGCAGGTAATAGAGCTTTTTAATCGTTTTGCCAGTCCGCGTCAGGATATACGCGCGTGTTTTCCGGTAGAGGATATTCAGGTATTTGAGCAGGAAGAATGTGATCAAAACCAACAGAATCCCCTCTCCTACCCGTTTCAGGACGGTTTGCCACACGACGGTTGAGCGTGCGTCTGTCACAGCCTCAACGATGCGGGCGCAATACGCCCCGGCCAAATCAATTTTACTCTGCTGCAGATAGCCGGCTTGCCGGTCTGTGACGGCGAAAATGACGTTTTGCTTGTAAACGATTCTACACTCAGCGCCATCTTCGGTGATGAGCGAATCCGCATCGAAAAACGGGATGTTCTTTAACTCTGCAATATTCTCGGAAACAATGGCGGCGCGTTTCTCCACCTTGATGCTCCCCAGCCCGCCATAGACGAAAAAAAGCGTGTCGCCCGACATGACTACCGGACAACTGTCCAACGGTTGCCGCAAGGTTGACGGCACGTCATCCTGCAACGTATCGCGTTGCAGTTCCATCCTGTTCTCGGCCGTCACGCTGGGCAGTATAACAAACAGGGCAATCACACAGATATAAAACCGGGTAATAAGTTTCATTGTTAAAACGTTTTATTCATTCCAAAACCGGCACAAAGATGCTAAAAATTTTATAATCGGCAAACGTTCGATAATTCTTTTTTTTCGATATATCCCGAAAAAAAAACGTCAGGCGGATTTG
>JAISJX010000330.1 GCA_031261145.1 Tannerella sp. | reverse complement strand
TACGTTCCGCCATCAAACAGGTCGCTTCGGGACGGTTTGGCGTAACCGCCGAATATTTAGTCAATGCGGACGAGATACAAATCAAGATTGCCCAGGGCGCCAAGCCGGGTGAAGGCGGTCAGTTGCCCGGCCACAAGGTGAATGAGATTATCGCCAAGACGCGACATTCCATTCCGGGTATCTCGCTGATTTCACCACCGCCTCACCATGATATTTACTCTATCGAGGATTTGGCGCAATTGATTTTTGACCTGAAGAATGTCAATCCGCGTGCTGAGATAAGCGTCAAACTTGTGTCGGAGAGCGGTGTGGGGACGATTGCCGCCGGTGTAGCCAAAGCCAAGGCCGACCGCGTTATCATCTCCGGCGCCGAAGGAGGTACGGGCGCATCACCCATCAGTTCGATTCGTTATGCCGGTATCCCGACCGAAATAGGTCTCTCGGAAACACAACAAACGCTCGTGCTGAACGGCCTTCGCGGACAAGTTCGCCTGCAAAGCGACGGACAACTGAAAACGGGACGCGACATTATCATGACCGCCTTGCTCGGCGCCGAAGAATTTGGTTTTGCCACCTCCGCGCTGATTGTGCTCGGATGCGTGATGATGCGCAAATGCCATCTGAATACCTGCCCCGTCGGCGTGGCGACGCAAGATGAGGAATTGCGCAAACGGTTTCATGGCAAGTATGAATATCTGGTTAATTTCTTTACTTTCTTAGCTGAAGATGTGCGCGAGCATTTGGCGGAAATGGGATTTACCAAATTAGACGATATTATCGGGCGAACCGATTTGATTGAGCGGAAACCATCCGACGGGATAAATAAGCACGACTTGTTGGACGTCTCCAAACTCCTGTATTTCCAACCGGATGCGACCCTTCGCAAAGCGACGGAACAAATCCACTTGATTCATAATGTGAGAGACCTTGACATCATCCGTCAGGCGAAGGGAGCGCTCGAAAAGAAGCGGAATATCTCGTTAGACTATGAGATTGCCAATACCGACCGCTCGGTAGGCGCGATGTTATCGGGTATGATTGCGCAGAAGTTTGGGAATGCGGGATTGAACGGTTATGCGCTGGATGTGAAATTCCGCGGGGCTGCCGGACAGAGCTTCGGAGCGTTCCTGGTACACGGCGTTCATTTCCGTCTCGAAGGCGAGGCGAACGATTATCTGGGGAAAGGACTGAGCGGCGGACGCATCAGCCTGATGCCGCCGTTGCGCTCAACTTTTGTGCCCGAAGACAATACGATTGCCGGTAATACCATCTTATATGGTGCGACCAGCGGCGAAGTCTATATCAACGGACGGGTCGGCGAACGGTTCGGCGTGCGCAACAGCGGCGCCATTGCCGTTGTCGAAGGCGTTGGCGACCATTGCTGCGAATATATGACCGGCGGACGGGTCGTTGTACTGGGCGGCACGGGGCGTAATTTCGCAGCCGGCATGAGCGGTGGAGTGGCTTACGTTTGGAATAAAAACGATGATTTCGACTACTATTGCAATATGGAAATGGTCGAACTCTCACTGATTGAAGATACCGCAACGCGGAAGGAACTTTACGAGTTGATACATAAACACTACCGTTATACGGACAGTCGTATCGCAAGCGAAATATTAACGCATTGGGACAAGTATGTAAACGAATTTATCTCGGTTGTCCCCATTGAATATAAGAAAGTGCTGCAGGAAGAACAGATGAAGAAGTTGCAGCAGAAGATTGCAGAAGTACAAAGAGATTATTGATTAAACAGAAGAAAAATGGGAAATCCGAAAGCATTTTTAACTATACCCCGTCAGGAAGCAGGTTATCGTCCTGTCCATAACAGAATAACCGATTTCAGTGAGGTCGAACAGACCTTGAACAGCAGTGATCGCCGCCAGCAGGCATCGCGATGTATGGATTGCGGCGTGCCGTTCTGCCATTGGGCCTGCCCGATAGGGAACAAACAACCGGAATGGCAGGACAAACTCTATCAGGGGCGTTGGCAGGAAGCCTATTATATATTGGAACAGACCTGTGATTTTCCGGAGTTTACCGGGCGTATCTGTCCCGCACTCTGCGAAAAGAGTTGCGTACTGGCGTTGAGCATCCACGAGCCGGTGACCATTCGCGAAAACGAAGCGGCGATTACCGAAGCGGCTTTCCGCGAAGGATATATACAGCCCGTTCAGCCGGTGCGCAACGGCAGGAAAGTAGCCGTGATAGGCAGCGGCCCCGCCGGACTGACGGTAGCCAACCGCTTGAACCGGAAAGGATACGCAGTGACCGTTTTTGAAAAGAATGAATTGCCCGGCGGTTTGCTTCGTTTCGGGATTCCGAACTTTAAGTTAAGCAAGAACCTCATCGACCGCCGCATCCGGCTGATGAAAACGGAAGGCATTGATTTCAGGAACAACGTCGAAGCGGGTAAAGATATTTCCGCCGCCGAATTGCTCCAGTCGTTTGACGCTATATGTGTAGCCATCGGCAGCGAGGTGCCGCGCGACCTTCCGGTTGAAGGGCGCGATTTGAAAGGCGTTCATTTTGCGATGGAACTGTTGTCGCAACAAAACAGTCTGCTGCAAGGGATTGACGTGCCTAAAAAAGATATTATCAACGCCAAAGGTAAGAATGTCCTGGTGATTGGCGGTGGCGATACGGGAAGCGACTGTGTCGGCACATCAAACCGTCACGGTGCAGCCGGCGTCACGCAAATCGAAATCCTGCCGCAGCCGCCCGTCGATTTCAACCCCGAAACGCCCTGGCCGATGTATCCGCAGATACTCAAAACAAGCAGTAGCCACGAAGAAGGCTGCACGCGCCGCTGGAATCTGACCACCAATAAGTTTGTCGGTGAAAACGGTGTATTAAAAGGTGTTGAGATAGAAGAAGTGGCTTGGGATACGCCCGAAAACGGCGGTCGTCCGGCAATGCGTCTCACCGGGAAGAAGGAAGTATTAGACGTCGATTTGGTATTCCTTTCCATGGGCTTTGTTCATCCCGTTCAAGACGGATTGCTCAAAGAATTGTCGCTCGAAACGAACGAACGGAAAAATATCTCCGTCGATAAAGAAAGCCGGACTTCCTGTAAAAAGGTATTTGCCTGCGGCGATGCTATTACCGGCGCCAGTTTAGTCGTTCGCGCCATGGCTTCCGGTCAAAAAACCGCCGCCGCTATCGACCGGTTTTTGCGGGAATGATAGTTAGCATTTAGTAATGGTCGTTTTTTTCTGCTTTATTCTTACGAAATACAAATTATTTTTATAAGTTTGTGCGAAAATTTGAAGTTGCCATCGCGGAATGGAAAATTCTGGGGGCAATGGGTACAGACAAAAGAAAAGTTTAAAATGGAATAAGTATAAAAAAGAAAGAGATGAACGAACAAATCAGACAAATAGCGGAACGCTTGGCCGGACTTCGGGATGTGCTGGAAGTCAGCGTAGAAGAAATCGCCAAAGTGTGTAATATCAGCCCGGAGGAATATCTCCGGCTCGAAAGCGGAACGGTGGATATCTCTGTCAGTGTGTTGCATACGATTGCGCAGGCTTACGGAATCGAACTGACAACGTTGATGTTCGGCAACGATCCGAAAATGAGTTCCTACTTTGTAACCCGCAAAGGTAAAGGTATTGCGGTGGAACGTACGAAAGCGTACAAGTATCAATCGCTGGCCGCCGGGTTCAGCAAACGGAAAGCCGACCCGTTTATGGTGACGGTGCACCCGAAACCGGAAGATGAGCCGGTCTTCCTCAACACACATGACGGACAGGAATATAACTACGTGATTAGCGGGCGACTCTTGCTGCAGATTAACGGTAAAGAGTTGATTCTGGAAGAAGGCGACAGCATCTATTTCAATTCGGAGCTGCCGCACGGCATGAAAGCGCTGGACGGCGAAAAAGTCCGTTTCCTGGCCATCATCATCTAACCCGAATGCGAGACAAGTACAGGAAAAAATAATAATTAAATAAACTATAAGATGTTAGAAAAGTTTTTAGCGAAAACATCGTTCGAATCGCAAGAAGATTTCAAACAAAATTTCAAGATAAATGTCCCGGAAGATTTCAACTTCGGCTATGATGTCGTAGATGCCTGGGCAGTAGAAAAACCGGAAAAAAGAGCGCTTTGCTGGACGAATGACCAGGGCGAACATCGCGACTTCACGTTTGCCGAGATAAAAAAATACTCCGATCAGACGGCTTCTTATTTTCAGTCGTTAGGCATCGGAAAAGGCGACATGGTGATGTTGGTTCTGAAACGCCGTTATGAGTTTTGGTACGCCATCACCGCCCTGCACAAAATCGGCGCTATCGTGATTCCCGCCACTCATTTGCTGACAAAGAAAGATATTATCTATCGGGCAAATGCGGCTGATATAAAGGCGATTGTTTGCGTTGGCGAAGAGGCGATACTGGAACGTATTTCGGATGCGCTCCCACAAACGCCCACCGTAAAATATCTTATATCGGTTGGCCCGGCAGTGGCCGAAGGGTTTGGCGACTTCCATAAGGAAATAGCGAAAGCCGCCCCGTTTGTCCGTCCTGAAAAGGTGAACACGAACGACGATATTTCATTGTTGTATTTCACGTCGGGAACTTCCGGCGAGCCGAAAATGGTCGTACATGATTACACCTATCCTTTAGGTCACATCTCCACAGCCTGTTACTGGCACAATCTGAACGAAGACAGCCTGCATCTGACCATCGCCGACACGGGCTGGGGAAAAGCCGTATGGGGAAAACTGTACGGGCAATGGATTGCCGGTGCAACTATTTTTGTGTATGACCACGAGAAGTTTACGCCCTCTGCCATGCTTCAGATGATTCAGGACTACCGGATCACCTCACTGTGTGCACCGCCCACCATCTTCCGTTTCCTGATTCGCGAAGATATTACAAAATACGATCTTTCTTCCCTGAAATATTGCACGATTGCAGGCGAGGCGCTTAACCCGACCGTATTTGAGACATTCCTTAAATTGACCGGCATCAAGCTAATGGAAGGATTCGGCCAGACCGAAACGACCCTGACGATTTGCGTATTTCCGTGGACAGAGCCGAAACCCGGTTCGATGGGACTTCCGAACCCGCAGTACGACGCCGATTTGTTACGCGCCGACGGAACACGCGCCGAAGACGGCGAACAGGGCGAGATTGTGATTCATACGAAAAACGGCAAGCCCCTCGGATTATTCAAGGAATATTATCGTGACGCCGAGCGGAGTAATGAGGTGTGGCATGATGACATTTATCACACGGGCGATGTTGCCTGGCGTGACGAAGACGGATATTTTTGGTTTGTCGGGCGCGTTGATGACGTCATCAAGAGTTCCGGCTACCGGATTGGCCCGTTCGAGGTCGAGAGCGCCCTGATGACTCACCCCGCCGTCGTAGAATGCGCCATCACCGGCGTACCGGACGAGATTCGCGGTCAGGTCGTAAAGGCGACCGTCGTATTATCGAAAGAGTACAAAAGCAGAGCTAATGATGAGTTGGTCAAAGAAATTCAAGAGCACGTGAAGCAAGTCACCGCTCCCTACAAATATCCGCGTATCATTGAGTTCGTCGAAGAACTCCCCAAGACCATCAGCGGCAAAATCCGCCGGGTCGAAATACGAGGCGACAAAAAGTAAAAAAAGACAAACACCCGCCTGCAATTCCAAATCGCAGGCGGGAGTTTTACAATTCATCCGGCAATCTTTTTATTTTTATGGCTATCCGCATAACGTCCTAAGGGCTGAAAGCCCCAATTTTCATAAGGGGCTGACCAAAAAGTCTGGTTTCGTCATTGCGAGCCGTAGGCGAAGCAATCCAGGATATTGATTATTAATGGATTGCTTCGGGATTTGCCCTCGCAATGACGTGCAAAATACCCTTTTTGGTCAGCCCCAAACAGTGATGCTTGATAGGATGGCATATTTAAAACAAAAGGAAACATAAGAGGAGCAAGAGGTACTTCGACAGACTTTTTTTCATTTTATGGATGCCTCGTGTCAATTGCGTACGCACCGTGTTGATGGAAATATT